>JAOZVK010000154.1 GCA_029938185.1 Bacteroidales bacterium
AGAATGCTAAACATTTTATTTTCAATATCTTTTAAGTTCGTAAAGTAGAATTAAACTAAATAAATAAATAGGGAACAGCAACAATACGATAAAATGAAAAATACGCACAACATTGTGCTTGATGTCATTTTGTTTTTTGTGTTTTTTGGTGCTTCGCACCTAAAAAAACACAAAAAACAAAACGCTACAAGGCACATTTCCGTTAGGTTCAATGCACCAGAATGTTAAGATATTGATTACGGATAAAAAAAATAAAATAAACGATTAATGGTAAGAGATTGGCAACGCTTTATAGAATTACATAGTAATTTACCAGGAGCGAGAGATGCTTTTGAAAAAGCTTGTGAAACTCTTTTTAGAGAGCATTATCCTGATAAAAATGTTCAAATAGTTGAAGTAAAACACGGAGATGGAGGAATTGATATATTTGTTGGTAATTATCCAACAGAACCCATAACTGTAATTCAGTGTAAATTTTTCATAAATGAACTACAAGCATCACAACATTCACAAATAAATAAATCTTTTATTAAAGCTAAAAATGCGACAAAATATGTGTGTAAAGATTGGATTTTGGCTATTTCTAAAACCTTTAATTCTGACGAACATGAATGGTGGGGCAGATGGAAAGCAAAAAAAGAAATAGAATTTTCACTTGATAAAAATTTCATTAAACTGAAAGCAGGAAACCAACTTATTGATTTATTAAAAAAGTATCACCTATATAATCAAGTTTTCAAAATCAATGAACTTATTCAAATTAATAACATTGATAAAAATGTAAACGAATTATTAGAAATTCATTATACACCAAAAAAGGATTATAATATTATAAATGAAATCTTTGACTTTATTTTCATTAATTCAAAATCAGTAAAAATTGAAAATAGTAGGGATAAAGTTCCAGAATTAACAAAAAAGATTGAACTCAATTTTACAAGTCAATATCAAGAGAGGGTAAAAGAGATTTTTATAAACTCATGGAAGAAAAAAATTACAGTCGGGAAATTTGTTCAAAATCAACTTCTCAAAGATGATACAAGAGTATTTGCATTAAAAGATAAAATTCAAGAAGAGTATTGTAAAATTAAAAATACTGCAAATACATTCTGTAAAGTTGAAGATTATAAAATATTTGAACAAATTAGCTGTAAAATAGTTCCTCTTTCAGAAAAAGATAATTTAGATTTTATTTCAAATGCAAAAGCAATTGTGCTTTATTTTTTTGAGTTTTGTGATTTCGGACAAAAAACAGAGGACGAAATAAATAAAAAAGAAATTAATAATATATTTAATACTCTTTAATTATGTTGTATCCAACTAAATATGAAGATTTATCTAAGAGTAATTTAATTGTTAGTGCTAAAATAATTGAAACACTAAATTATGAAGAGATTACAATTAAAAGTCTTTATAAAAAATTATATTCTAAATTTAATATTGGTTTCGATAATTTTATTGATTGTATAATTTTTTTATGGTTGACAAATGTAATTGAAATTAACGATTTAATAATAAAACGAAAATAATGAGATTAATAAAAATTTATTCATATCCAAAAGAGATATTTCCTTGTGTTTCGTTTAATAAAGGAATTAATTATGTCTTAGGAAAAAATGCAACAGGAAAAAGCACATTTCTTCGTTTAATTGATTTTTGTTTGCTTTCACCTTCTATAACAAAATCTCAAAATTCTGAATTGAAAAAAATATTTGGAGAAAATACAATTATATTAGAAATTGAAATTCGCAATAAATTATATAAAATAAGTCGTTCTATTTTAAATCCTAATAATGCTGAATTTGGATTAATAAGCGGCGATATTGAAAAATATAAAATTAATGACCTCAAAAAAATAATGTTTAATCTTATATATGACAAAAAAGAGTATAAAGGTTATTCATCTTCTAATTGGTTAAGAACTTTACTTACTTATAACATAAAATTAGCTGATAATTATAGGAATGTTACATTTAATCAAAATCCATATTTATCTAAAAATCAAATTAGTGAATACTTTTTCTTTTTAGTAGGTCTTGACAATACTTTTACACATGAAATGAATGAATTACAATATAACCAAAAAGAAATTAGGCAGCTAATAAAAAATGTAAAATCAAATAATTTCTCACAAGATAACAATGCCGTTGAATTACAGCGAATTAAACAAGAAATAAATATTATAGAACAAGAATTGTTCAAATCAATAGGAAATAATGAAAATATTTCTGTAAAAATGTCTGATAAAATAAACATCAAGAATAACGAAATAATTGAATTATGGATTAAAAATTATGAAGATAAACAAACACTTGATTATTTTGAAGAAGATTTGTCATTTAAAGAAATTAATATTGATAATATTTCAAAATTATATAATCAAGCAAATGAATTATTTGGTGGAAATATAAGAAAAACATTACAAGAAGCCATTGATTTAAAAAAACGCTTACAAAGTTCTCGCAAAATATTTATAAAAAGTGAGATAGAAGATATAGAACAAGCAATAATTGAACGTTCTATAAAAATTAAGAAAAAAGAAAATGAAAGAGGAAATATTATTAATTCATTAATACAGACACCCTCAATAGATGAAATATCTCATAAAATAAAGAAAATATCTGAATTACAAGCAAAGTATTCAAAACAAACATCAGAGATTGATTATTACAATGAATTAAATGCACGTAAAAATGAATTAAATATAAAAGCCCATCAATTAGAAGAGAAAAATAATGAAAATTTACAAGAATATAATAAATTCACGAATAAATTTAACTACTTATTAAAAGACAGTTATACGCAAATAATACAGCATAACGACAATTCCCCAGAGTTATTAATAAAAATAACCAAAAGAACGATTGATATGCAATATGTGTTTTTTGAAAAAATGTCGGAAGGTCAAAATATGATTATGAATATTGTATTTGATTTAGCACTTAATAATTATTGTCAGAGTAATAATATTCCAACTTGTAATTTTCTAATTTACGATGATTTTATTAATTCACTTGATAATATAACAATTATAAATTTGCATAAATATTTATTAAAACAAGAAAAATTAGAAACTCAATTTATTTTAACAATAAGCAATGATGAATTATTTTATCTTCTAAAAAAACAAAAAATAAACCTTGAAGATAAAATTATTTTGAATTTGAATATTGATAATAAATTACTGAAAAGAGATTATTAAGAACCTAACATTGTGCTGGGTGTCAGTGGTTTTGTAGCGTTTTTTTTCGTGCTTCGCACTCAAAAAAACACCACAAAACCACCGCCACCAGCACGTTACCGTTAAGGTTCATTGAATATACAAACATAGAAAATTATAAATATGAAAAAATACATTTTAATAATTCTAATAATTGTTACGATTTTTGCTTGCAAAAAAGAAGATAACAATATTGCATTACCAAATTGGATGCAAGAAATGACAGACACCCTTGAAACGAACGATTATTATTGGGGAAGTAAAATTTACAGACATGACTGGAATTCTAAATATTACTATCATTTAGAAATTCCCATTTCATCTTGTGCTTATTGTAATATTTACGATAAAAATGGAGAAAGTATCGACTGGAAAATTGAAGATATGGAAGCATATCTAAAAGACAGGAAAAATAAAATAATAATGTGGGAATGGAAAAAATCTGAATAATAAAATAGAAAAATTCAGCAAATATCAAAAAAATAAATAAGCTGCAAAAGACATTATGACAAAAACAGAATTACAAAACATTACAAATAAACTAATTTCATTAACAACCGAAAATGAATGGTTAGAATTTAAACATGACAACTATTCACCCGAAGTAATTGGAAAAAGAATATCAGCACTTTCAAATGGTGCTTGTTTGACAGGACATCGTTTTGGTTATTTGATTTTTGGAATTGAAGATGATAGTCATAATATCGTAGGAACAAAGTTTAAACCCAAAACAGAAAAAGTTGGTGGCGAAGAGTTAGAACATTGGTTAATAAAAATGCTAAATCCAAAAATTGATTTTCGTTTTTATGAATATACAATGAACGAAAAAACGCTTGTAATGATTGAAATACCAGCAACTACTGATAACCCTGTTCGATTTAGACATAAATCTTATATCCGTATTGGAAGTTATACAAAAGAATTAACCAAGTATCCTGAAAAAGAACGACAAATTTGGAATAAAACATCAAGACAAATATTTGAAACCGATATTGTAAAACAAAATATCACAGCAGACGAGATAATAAATTTTCTTAATATTCAAAAGTATTTTGATTTAACAAAATTACCTTTACCTAAATCACAGAAAGGAATTATTGACAGATTTATCACAGAAGATTTTATAAGAAAAGAACAAAGTAATTATTCAATCACAAATTTAGGTGCTGTTCTTTTTGCTAAAAATTTACGAGATTTTGAACGACTTTATCGCAAAGCTATGCGTATTGTAACTTACAAAGGAAAAAACCGAGTAAATATTCAAAAAGACCATACCGAATATAAAGGATATGCAGTTGGATTTGAAAATGTAATCGAATATATTAACTCACAATTACCGTCAAGTGAACAGATAGGAAAAGCTCTACGTGAAAAAACACAAATGCTACCAGAATTAGCTATAAGAGAATTAGTTGCAAATGCAATTATACATCAGGATTTTTCGGAAACAGGAACAAGTGTTTTGATTGAACTATTTCAAGATAGATTAGAAATTACAAACCCAGGTAAACCGTTAATTACAACTTTGAGATTTATTGATGAATATAAATCAAGGAATGAAAAATTAGCGGATTGTATGAGACGAATGAGAATTTGTGAAGAATTGGGTAGCGGTATTGACAAGGTAATAATTGAAATAGAGAAATATCAATTGCCTGCACCTGTATTTTTAGATATGGAAAGACATACTAAAATAACTCTTTTTTCTCATATAGAGTTTAACAAAATGAGCAAGAATGATAGAATAAGAAGTTGTTATCAACATTGTTGCTTGAAATACGTATCAAACGAACAAATGACAAATAAGACATTAAGAGAACGTTTTAAAATTGACCCAAGAAATTCAGCAATGGTTTCAAGGATAATAGAACAAGCAATAAAATTGGAATTAATCAAAAATGATGATGAAGAAAACACATCAAAAAAATATGCAAAATATATTCCTATTTGGGCGTAATTCTTATTTGATTAGTAAGTTGCAAATTGATAGATAAATTCATAAGCAGCTAATTATTAGCCATATCTTATTTGATTAGTAAATTGCAAATCATAAAATGACAACGAAAAGATAAATAAAAAGAACCTTAACATCGCATTGGAAAACATCGGTTTTGGCAGCTTGCTTCGGTCGCTTCGCTCCCTACGCAAGCCGCCAAAACCGCCGTTTCCAATGCGTATTCGTTGTGTGCAATACAGCAATATTGTCCACAATTAAAACAAATTTATAAACCGAATAGCAAACAAAAATTCTTAACAAAATAAGTATTTAATAAATAAGAAGGGAATTAAATATTTTATAAATAAAAAATTTATTTAATTTGCATTTTATTAAGAACTAAAAGGAAAATTATGTCATTAGTATTTGAAATAAATAAGCTTGGACCAATCAGAAATAGTGTAATTAAATT
Organism: Bacteroidales bacterium; assembly: GCA_029938185.1. GTDB lineage: Bacteria > Bacteroidota > Bacteroidia > Bacteroidales > JAOZVK01 > JAOZVK01. The sequence goes on from JAOZVK010000154.1 coordinate 5,629, forward strand.
TAAGCCTCTTCTACTTTTTTCAGGTCAAAGTAACGCAGGCAAGAGTTATGTTGCATTTTTAATTTATTATGTTATAAAGCATATTTCTGAAATGGAATTAATGCCTTATGTAAAGGAAAATTACAATTCAGAAATAGATATTTTAAAATCTAAGAAAAGTATTACAATTATTATAGAACCGTCCGTTTTTAACAAGTGGTTAAATAATAATGTTAGTTCGTATTTGAAATATCTTCTAAACTCTGAAAATATTAATTACGATGGAAAGATAATTGCAAAGTTTGATAAATTTGAATTAAAGTTATCATACTACGAAGAAGAAGCCAGTGCAAAAAAAACTAATATTCTAACTATAAATAATACACAGTTTTACATACAATCAGAAGAGTCAATTTCATTAATTATTTATGAAATAATATCAGAAGAGCTGACTAAACGAATTTTAAATACAAATTCAAAACAAACTTTACTTTTACCTCCTTCAAAGAGTGCATTGATAAATTTTTCACCTATTGTTGAAGACCATGTAGGACTTGGAATGTATAAAGAATTTTTGAAAGATTTTAGTATAATTAAAGAAGCAAACAGAAGAATGGGGAAACGCTTTCCTCCTATAATTCGTAAACATATCAATTCTTTCTTTAATAGCATATTAGGTGGTAAAATATCCGAAATTAGTAAAGATTTATATTATTCATTTAATAATACAAAAATACCAATATCTGCTGCTGCTTCGTCTATTAAAGAACTTGCCCCTTTCTTAATCGCAATAAGTAAATATCATCCTTCTCTATTGTCAATTCTTTATGAAGAACCAGAATCACATTTACACCCACATATGCAAATAGAATTAGCAAAATTAATTTCTATACTTCATAATTATGGTTGTTTCTTTCAAATTACAACACATAGCGATTTGTTTTTATCACAAATAAATAATTTAATTCGTTTAAATAATTTAAAAAAAATTGATAAAAAAGCATTTGATAAATTTTGTAATGAAAATAATCTATCCACAAAACATGCTCTTCCTATTAATAATATAGGAGCATACCTGTTTACAAAAGACCAAAACGGAAACACTAATATCACATTACAAGATATCAAGGACGGAATTTCATTAGATTCTTTTGATAATGCAATAGAAAATCTCTATTCACAAACAAATTATTTAGATTCTCTTTTTGAAAAATAATCGTTTAATAAATAAATAACATGATTAATAGAATTAAGCAAATATTTAATAACGAATATTTTGTGTCTGACTTACAAGTAGAAATCAAGGAGAGAGACAAAAAAGCTACAATAAACAAAGTTACTTTTTTAAATGCAGATGAATTTATAGAAATCAAACTTGGATTTATTTCTTATTTTGATAAAACGTTATCTAATAAAAAACTTTGTGAAGGTTATAGTTTGTGTGATGACTTAACATTTAAGCAAATTGATGATGGAATTTTTCTTGCTAAAATAAACAACACTTGGCATTTATGTGCTTGTGAATTAAAATCAAATTTAGGACAAAATAATTTCTTTAAAGCAAAAGCTCAATTAGAAGTTTCAATACTAAAAACTTTATTGCTTTTACAAGTAATAGATTCCTTTGAAAATATTAAAGTTACATGTTTTATTGTCTCATCAAAAAAAAATCCAACAACTTTTGATAAACAACAACAAATACGTCGCAGAAATATCAATAGTAAATCAAAAGGGCAAGTTGCTTATCAAAAATTTATATCAAATAAGGAATTAGTTATTAAGAAAGATATTTGTATTTTGAAAAACTTTCCTATCAAAGAAGAGTTTTTACTCACAAATAAAAATCTTTTTTTTATTGAAGGAAACAATAAGAATGTTAATATTTTAAAGTATTTATGATAAGAATGCACACAACATCGGGCTGGTTGTCATTTTTTTATTTTTTTGTTCCGTAAACTCCACAAAAAAATAAAAAAACGCCACCAAGCCCGTGTCCGTTATGTTTCACTGCAAAACAACAATATGAATCTAAAAAAATGTATCTTTGCAGAATAAAATAAAAAAAATATGTTTAAGCACGCAATAAATAATTATTACAGAAAACTTGACCAATATAAAAGATTTGGTGGAACACGAAACGAAAGTAGTATAAAACGTGCATTTGCTAACTTATTGGAAGAGTATTGTTTACCAAAAAATCTAATACTTGTTGATGAATTACAATTAAAACATTCAACAAAACGACCTGACGGGACAATAAATAATGCACTACAAATAGCTTATGGACATTATGAAAGCAAAGACACAAAAGACGATTTAGATAAGGAAATTGAGAAAAAAATAAAAATTGGATACCCAACATTTAACATACTTTTCGAAAATACCGTAGAGATTGTTTTAATACAAAAAGGCGAAGAAGTATTAAGGGGAAAAATGCAAGATATTGATTTTTTACATCGTATTCTTACAGCATTTGTTGAATATGAACGACCCGAAATAAACGAATTTAACAAAGCCGTTGAAAAATTTAAAGACGATATACCTGATATTGTAGAAGCATTACGTAAAATGATTGCAAAACAATCAGAAGTTAATCCTGATTTTAGAGTTCAACGTGAAAAATTTTGGAATATATGTAAAACAAGTATAAATCCTAATATTTCAGCCTTCGATATAAGAGAAATGTTGATACAACACATATTAACAGCTGAAATATTTGATACTGTTTTTGGCGACAGCCATTTTCACAGAGAAAATAATATTGCGAAAGAATTAGAAATTGTAATAAATACTTTTTTTATCGGAGATATACGCAGAAATACACTCGCATCAGTTGATAACTATTACAAAACGATAAAAAAGGAAGCATCAAATATAGATAATCATCATAACAAACAAAAATTTCTAAAAGTTATTTACGAAAATTTTTACAAAGCCTACAACCCAAAAGGTGCTGATTTACTTGGTGTTGTTTATACACCTAACGAAATAGTGCGTTTTATGGTAGAAAGCACAGATTATTTAACAGAAAAGCATTTTTCAAAATCACTAAGTGATAAAAATGTTCAAATACTTGACCCTGCCACAGGAACAGGAACATTTATAACCGAAATTATTGAGTATATTCCGCCTAAATATTTAAAATACAAGTTTAAAAATGAAATTCATTGTAACGAACTTGCTATCCTGCCCTACTATATTGCTAATTTGAATATTGAATATACATATCAGCAAAAAATGGAAAAATATGAAACTTTTGATAATATAGTATTTGTAGATACTCTTGATAATCTTGGTTTTGCATATTCAGAAAAACAACAAAATCTGTTTGCAATGACATCAGAAAATTTGGAACGTATCAAAAACCAAAACAAAGGGAAAATCTCTGTCATTATTGGTAATCCGCCATATAATGCAAACCAAATGAACGAAAATGACAATAATAAAAATCGACCTTATGTGCAAATAGATAAAGAAATAAAACAAACTTATGTAAAAAACAGCACCGCACAAAAAAGTAAAGTTTATGATATGTATGCCCGATTTTATCGTTGGGCATCAAACAGAATTGATAAAAACGGAATTATTGCTTTTATCACTAACAGAAACTTTCTCGACAGTCGAACATTTGACGGTTTTAGAAAAACTGTTGAAAAAGAATTTGATTACATATACATTGTAGATTTAAACGGCGACATAAGAGCCAAAAAAGAACAAGCACAAGGAAATGTTTTTGGAATAATGACAGGTGTAACAATTGCATTTTTTGTAAAAAAAGAAGAATTTGATTTAAACAATAAAAAAATACCAAAAGAAAATGCAAAAATTAAATATACAAGTATTTTTAAAGAAGGCAGAGCAAAAGATAAGTTAAACTACTTAAACTCAACACATTTCAAACAAATTCCTTTTGAAAGTATTGTGCCGGACAAAAAAAATAACTGGTTAGATTTATCCGATAATGATTTTAGCGAATTGATACCTTTATCAAACAAGAATACAAGGTTTACAAAAGAGAAACACAAAGAATCAGCAATTTTCAAACTCGTTTCCAATGGTGTTGCAACAAATAGAGATGACTGGGTTTATGATTTTGACATTAAAAACTTAACAGAAAAATCAAAATTTTTCATGGACGAATATAATTCAGAAGTGGAACGGTGGATAAAATTTAAAAAAGACACAAATTACATTGATATTAAGGCAGAAAATAATCCTGTTGTAGATAACTTCTTACATACTCGGAATAATATTAAATGGAGCAGTCGAATAAAACGAGATAAATTAAGAAAATTAAAAAAGGGTGAATTTGACAGCAGTAAAATAAGAAAATCATTATATAGACCATATACACGAAAATTAATATATTTAGATTATATACCAATTGACGTAGTTGCTCAACAAAAAGAGATATTTCCAACAAGTAAAACAGATAATAAAATGATTTGTTTCGCCTCAAACCAACAAACTGATATTGTCATATTATCAAGTAATACAGTTGTTGATTTGAATGTTTGTGCTCGTGGCGGCAGTTGCTTTCCTTTATACAGATACGACACAGCAGGAAATCGTATTGATAACATAACAGACTGGGGTTTAAAACAATTTACAGAAAATTATAGCGATGATAAAATAAAAAAAGAAGATATTTTTTATTATGTTTATGCTGTATTACACAATCCAAAATATCGTGAAAAATACGAACTTAATTTAAAACGAGAATTTCCTCGTATGCCATTTTACAATAATTTTCACACTTGGGTAGATTGGGGTAAGGAATTAATGAACTTACATATTAACTTTGATACAGTCAAACCATACAACTTAAAAATTACTGAAAGTGAAAATATACAAAAAGAACCTGTTTCAAAATTAAAAATAGACAAGATAAATAAGCATGTTATTTTGGACGAAAATATAACCATAAAAAGCATACCGAAAGAAATTTTTGAATACAAACTTGGTAATCGTTCAGCAATAGAGTGGATATTAAATCAATACAAAGAAAAAAATTATACAAAAAATACACTTGCAAAATACTCCGACAAACAAATATTAAACAAAAAATTTAATACATATAAATTTGCAGATTACAAAGAGCAAATAATTGACTTAATTAAACGGATTT
>JAOZVK010000621.1 GCA_029938185.1 Bacteroidales bacterium
AAACCATAACTTCTCTGTAAGTAGGTCGATATATAAAAACAACACTTTTGTTTTTATTATTATGCTGTTTATCAAGCGTAAGCAAAATTGTTAATTATCCATTGTTCATTGTTAATTACTTATTTCGCCCAGGCTTCTATTTGTGATAGTCTTGAACGTAAATACCCTATGCGACACTATTACCGTAGGTACTGGTAGACCAAAAGTTGCCAATCTCTATCTCGTTCACTGAAATCAATAATGATCTCGTTACAAATTTTTCGCAACTTTTATGGTCTGCAATATGTTGTGCGTATTAATCATTCATGCTATAAATCAAATTGTCTGTAAGAAATTATTAAGATGTTTATTGTCAAAATCCATTATCGGCACTTTATATAATTGTCGTTTAGTTCCGAATTGTGTTTTTTCAACAATTTTAATCATTTTATCTACATTTGATGTTGTGTTTATTAGTTTTATTTGTTTTGATGTCTTTTGTAGTTCTTTGTATAATTGGTCTGATGCTGAACGTGAAATAAACTCAACTTTATTAAAATCCAGTATAATTTCTTGTTCGGAATAACTTGAAATATCTTTAAAAAGTTGAATTATCGTTTGTCGGGTTGATAGCATTTCTGCTATTATCTCACTTATTTTTATTGTTATATTTTCCATTTTGTTATTTGTTTTAAAAATCAAGGTAATTATAAAAACTAAAATTTTCGGGAACAGTTTTTGGAATTCGGAATGTGACCATAGTGCCGTTCCATTTGTTAATTTGCGGAACTTTGATTATTTGTTCGTGGTCTTTTGTTTGGATATAAAATGCAGCACCGGAAAATAAAAAATACTCGCCATGCAAACCCTTCACAAGCATTTCTCTTGATGTGCTTATTCCAAAACCACGACTAATAGCTTGTTTTTTAGTTGATTTTCCAATTATTGCTTGTTGTAATGCTGTTTCGTCTGTCTTTATTTCTTTGAAATTATTAATTTTGTATGAACCAAGTATTGAAATACCGTTATCAATAATACACAAATCAAAAAAATCTTTATTCTGATAATTTTGTAGCATTAACCAAGCATTTTCTACTTGTGCATGGTCGCAAATATTATCAATTGCTTCTGATATTAAATAGTTTAGGGGGCTTTTAAATTTAGTATCCAAGTTTAATTGGGAAAACAAAATATTATCGGTAACAGTTAGTAGTTGTTCTCTTAAATATTGGTCATTCGGTTTTTGAGAGGCTGGTATTTTAATTATAGGAATAAAATCTTTTTTTCTGAAATATTCTAATTCATTTTTCCAATCTTGGTGATATTTAATGTCAAATCCTTTATAAAATCCAATTGTATTAAGATAAGTTTGATTTTTGGGGTAACGGATATAAACGGATATATTATTATCAATAAGTTTGTTAATAATAATTGACAGTGGTAATATTTGAAGCGGATATAAAAAAGTTGCTTCACTTAAATCAATTAATAATTTCTCGCTTTTATCAATATTATTTATACTTGACAGAATATTAAATAATTTATTAATCTGTTCACCGATTTTATTATTTTTAACCTGTTTAATTTTTAGCATTTTCATAATTAGGTTTTTACGAGTTATTTAAACTTGAAATTGCGTAAATAATGTTTGATTTATCAAGTTAATTTGTGTATTTGAATATCTGTCATATTACATTCTATTCGATAATTAATTATCTGTTTGTCAAATATATTGCAAAGACTATTCTTCAGCAAATACTTCATAGTGGATTACCTTTTCTTCAAAATCAAGCAAAAATTTTTCATCTTCCAGATAATATTTTGCCTTTTCAAAATCTTCTCCTGCAAAATTCTTAATAATATCAATGTTTTCCCAAAACGTAATTAATGTGAAGTGTCCAACATTATCTTTTATATTTCTTAGAAAAGTCAACTTTACAAAACCCTTTGTCTTCTTATAATCTGGTATTGCCTTGATTTTCATAAATTCAGAGTATTCGTCAAAATCTTCAACTTTTATTTTTCCGTGCCAAATTCTTGCAATCATTTCTGTATTTTTTTGTTTATTAGATTAATAATAAATTTTCAAATTTAAACATTCAAATTGTTTTGTTTTTCCTTGCTTTCTATTATCAAATTCCAATATTAGTTGATTTTCTGAGGATTGTATAAATTCAATGTTTGGGTTTTCATTAATTTCCGAAATGATACTTTTGAAATCAATTTCCGGTAGATTAAAAACCGCTTTTGTTAATTTGTTAATTCCGTTTTTATGATTTCTTGGTTCGTCCAACTTGTTATTTCTATTGTCGGGAAATCTAAAAATCCATGGCATTCTTTCATTTGTCAAAATATCGACAAATTTATTTTCCGGTAAAAAATCAGGTTTCCATTTTATTGAATTATAAAAAACTCTATCAGTTTCTTTTGTATTTTTTAAGCATAATCCAAATCGGGAATATTGACTATTTTTAAAATTTGAACGTTTCCATATTCCAATTTTTTCAACATTTTTTGCTTCTTTTTCGTTTTCAACCCATAATATTTCTAAATAAAAATTATCGAAGAATATTCTTCTGTTAGCTGTTCCAATTCCTTTATGAGTTCGTCCACTACCTTCTGTTAGTCCAAATTCAACTAATTCATCAGTTTCTTTACCTTTAGTGGAAAATATGTAAATATGGTCAATATTCATTGTTTTATTTTGTTACGCACAACGTTATTTATTGCGACCGTGAAAGTTGCGAAGTTAGCGTTTTTTTGTGACATTTGCAAGTGGATTTGATAAACTCTTCCAATTTTTTTTAACTGAGATGCTTACACATAATGCATAATTAACTGTAATTTAAAAATATGTTTTATGCAAAATATGTACTGGTTTGTAACATATTACCTATTTAAAACTGTCGGTGTGGCTTCAATGCCACTCCGACAGTAGGCAATTATATTATTGATTTTCATAGCAATTTTTAAAATATATCAAAATACAACACATATGAGTAAGAATATGTGACATGTTTCAAACCATAACAGTTTTATGCAAAATAGGTAAAAGCTTTTGTATGGGTGCTTATATACTATAAACGGTTATAGTTTTAACATTGAAAAAC
>JAOZVK010000155.1 GCA_029938185.1 Bacteroidales bacterium
TGTCAAATTATTACATTTATAAACTTAAGCAATTTATGTCTTAATACACTACCATAACTCATTTTGCTCTTTATCGAAGCTGCTTTTACAGTCAAACTGTCTTTTTTTAATAATTAGAAATTTTTTTTGCTGTGATGCTGTAGAAACGCGAAAATATACGTATTCTTTTTCTTTGGTAGTTTTTATATTTTTTTTTTGTGAAAGTCAGAATTATACGTAAATTTAACAAAAATTTTATTAAAATTCTAATAAGCCATAACAATATTTTAACTTTTCTATTAAATATAAAATTGTAAATTTGCAAAAATATTTGGTTACTATGATTTTTATGCTGTTCATGCCTAAATAATCATACACTTTCTGAACTATGTTTATATTTTAAAATTTATATTTAGATTTTTTGAACCAAATATTTATTCTGTAACATAATATAATATAATATACAAAATGATAGAAACTAATAATGAAACAATCCCTTATAAAATTAAGGATCTAAGTTTAGCAGAATGGGGCAGGAAAGAAATTAAACTTGCCGAACATGAAATGCCCGGTTTAATGTCGTTAAGAAATAAATTTGGCGAAAGCAAACCATTACAAGGTGCCAGAGTTACTGGTTCGTTACATATGACAATCCAAACTGCTGTTTTAATCGAAACATTGGTTGAACTTGGAGCCGATGTTAGATGGGCAAGTTGCAATATATTTTCAACTCAAGACCATGCTGCGGCTGCAATTGCTCAAGCAGGTGTACCAGTATTTGCATGGAAAGGCGAAACATTAACAGAGTATTGGTGGTGTACAGAGCAAGCACTTACTTGGGCAGACGGTAAAGGTCCTGATTTAATTGTAGATGATGGTGGCGATGCTACTCTAATGATTCACTTAGGTAGAGACATAGAATTAAATCCTTCGCTATTGGATAAAAATGTAACAGTTGAAGAAGAAAAGGCTTTATTCTCAATATTAAAAAAAGCATTTGATGCAAATCCTTCTAAATGGCAAGTAATTTCTGAAAAAGTTAAAGGTGTATCTGAAGAAACAACTACTGGAGTTCACCGTTTGTACCAAATGAAAGAAAAAGGTGAGTTATTGTTCCCTGCTATAAATGTAAATGACTCTGTAACCAAATCTAAATTTGATAACTTATACGGATGTCGTGAATCATTAGCTGATGGTATAAAAAGAGCTACTGATATTATGCTTGCAGGTAAAGTTGTAGTAATTTGTGGATATGGCGATGTTGGTAAAGGCTCGGCAAAATCTATGAAAAGTTATGGTGCAAGAGTAATTGTTACTGAAATTGACCCGATTTGTGCTTTACAAGCCGCTATGGAAGGTTTCGAAATCACAACAGTTGAAGCTGCTCTTAAAGAAGGTGATATTTATGTTACTACCACTGGTAACAAAGATGTTATACGTATAGAGCATATGAAAAAAATGAAGGATAAGGCAATTGTGTGTAATATTGGTCATTTTGACAATGAAATTCAAGTTGAGCAACTCGAAAACTTTGATGGAATTAAAAGATTAAATATTAAACCACAAGTTGATCAATATTTTTTCCCCGATGGACATTCAATATTATTACTAGCCGAAGGACGTTTAGTAAATTTGGGTTGTGCAACAGGACATCCATCTTTTGTTATGAGTAATTCGTTTACAAATCAAACACTTGCTCAGATAGATTTATGGGAAAAAGATTATGAAATAGATGTTTATCGTTTACCAAAATATCTTGACGAAGAAGTTGCAAGACTTCACCTTGAGCATATTGGAGTAAATCTTACTGTAATGACCGATCATCAAGCAGAATATATTGGCATACCCAAAAATGGCCCGTATAAAGCCGACCATTATAGATATTAGGTCTTCGGGCTTTTTTTCACAACGAATACAGTCCCTAAGGACGACCTACTGTTAGCCCACGATTTTAATCGTGGGTTCAAAAAAAAAAGCGAAATTAAAAAATTCAAGGGCTTAACTCTTTCATAGCTTCCTTTAGTTCCTCAATAGTATTATTTTTTGGAACATAATTTATATCACACTTACCCAACATATTGGCAATAAAATTTATTTGTCCGCTACTATCCGAAACCTGATATTCATTAATAGAAATCCACTTTCCTTTGTGTATTACACTGTAAATAAACATATCGTGCGGTAGAGTTTTTAGTAATTCAACTTTTTGGATTTGCTTTCTATCTTTATCAGTAATTAGTGCCGAAATTGTTGCTGCATCTTCATTTGTTTCAATCTCAATTCCGGCTTTGTGTTTTCGGTTTTGCGAAAATGTAAGCTTTTTGAACATAAATTTATTAATATAATTTAGTTCCTTAACTTTTTTGTATGCCTTAGTAAATGGGTTTAAATCAAGACTTAATTTTTGACACATATCTGTTATACTATCATACATGGTTTCGAGTATTATTTTGCGACCTTCCAATTTATTTTGTGCAAAATAATTATCAAAATCAAAAGTTTTAGCTACATGATAAATAGGTGACATTTTACTTGGTTCTGAAAATGTGTAGTAATCATTTTTGTCTATCAATGATATTCTAAGCTTAGTCAAACCATTATAATGTTTACTTAAACATCTATCAAAAAGAGATGAAACAGTATTAGCTCCTCTATTAAATTTTTTCTTTTCAATAACGCCAATTGTAGAGTAAAAATGACAAACCACTTCTGTATATAACTTTATATTCATTTGTTAAAAAATTTTATTGATTTTTGGCATTGGTCGCAATTGTTATGGTGGCATTTCTTCATATTGCAAATAGTATTTATTAATCAAATCCTGTTCAATTTTTTTTGCAAGTTTTCTGTCAGGAATATTTCTATGAAGTATTTTATACCAAACCTTTGAATTTTTATACTCTTCATAAAGCTGAAATTTAGGTATTTGATATTCAGGTCTTGGATTTCCATCTTTTGTTAAAAAATCGCATTGGCTCGAAATTCCATACTTTAAAATTCGTTTTGAATCAGAAACATCTATTGCATATATTTCATAAACAATATGCATTCGACAATTATCATCATCATTTCCATGTACTTTTGTTTTTGTAACAGTTATTGGTATTGATTTTGGTTTTTTCGATATTTAGCGAAAACCAATAAGTAAAAACCACCGAAACCGAAACAAAGATAAACAAAAATAGTTTTTTTTGTCTAATTTTCTGTTTTTTCAATATTAAACTTCTCATAATATAAAATATTTTGCAGAAAACTCGGTCTTGTAATTCTCCAGATTAAAAAAATGATACTAATAAAAAAGCGTGAGACCGTAACTTATCACAACCGAGGTACTACCAATACCCAATGCACAAATAAGTACAGCTCACACTAATGTATGAACATCATACTTAAATTCTTGTACATTTGGAAAAATTGGTAGTTTTCAGCTGTAAGAAAATAAGCTAACGCTTTTATTTTCAATTAAAAAAAGAACTTTGTATTAATATAATATGGTTTTACAAAAAGTATAAAGCCATATTTTGATTAGACAAATATAGAAATATTATTTAAATTTTTTATAAAAATCTGAAAAAAAATATGGCAAATTGAAGTTTTTTTTCTTGTTTATAAAATAGTGAAGGTCTTCGAGCTTTTTAATGTGGCTTATGTATTATTACAAATAACAGACATGTAGTTAATTATACGAAATATAATATCGAAAAACTTTTGTTAGATTACTTAACTCGTATCCCACAGCTATCGAAGTGGGTTAACAATAGAATCGCCCTATCGGGCTTTTTTTCACGATGATACAGAGTCCCTAAGGACGACCTACTGTTAGCCCACGATTTTAATCATGGGGGTCAAAAGAAAAGCGAAATTAAAAAATTCAAGGGCTTAACTCTTTAATAGCTTCCTTTAGTTCCTCAATAGTATTATTTTTTGGAACATAATTTATATCACACTTACCCAACATATTGGCAATAAAATTTATTTGTCCGCTACTATCCGAAACCTGATATTCATTAATAGAAATCCACTTTCCTTTGTGTATTACACTGTAAATAAACATATCGTGCGGTAGAGTTTTTAGTAATTCAACTTTTTGGATTTGCTTTCTATCTTTATCAGTAATTAGTGCCGAAATTGTTGCTGCATCTTCATTTGTTTCAATCTCAATTCCGGCTTTGTGTTTTCGGTTTTGCGAAAATGTAAGCTTTTTGAACATAAATTTATTAATATAATTTAGTTCCTTAACTTTTTTGTATGCCTTAGTAAATGGGTTTAAATCAAGACTTAATTTTTGACACATATCTGTTATACTATCATACATGGTTTCGAGTATTATTTTGCGACCTTCCAATTTATTTTGTGCAAAATAATTATCAAAATCAAAGGATTTTTCGATATGACAAATTTTTCCAATTACATCTGGTTCATATATATTATTAATATTTTCTTTATCAAACAAATCAATTCTTAATTTATCGGGATTTGATTTTTCAACTAATAAATTTTGTTCAACAAGCAAACTTACTGCATTCATTGCTAAATTAAACTTTGTTTGTTTTTTATCATCAAATGCAACAGATTCGTTGCAAACTAATTCTATTTCAAATTTTTTCATATATTTTAATCTAAATTGTATCAAATATGTTTATGAGCTTAAAACTTAAATTTTGGTCTTTTTTGCTCTGGAGGCATTCTGAAATTATGAGTTCTTGCATATTCATTTACTAATTCCTGCTCAATTTTTTTAGCCTCAATACGATTTTGAATATTTTTGTAAAGAATTGTATACGAAATAACTACATTCTTATACTGTCTTTTCGATTGATAATATGGTATTTGATATTCAGGTCTTGGATTTCCATCTTTTGTTAAAAAATCGCATTGGCTCGAAATTCCATACTTTAAAATTCGTTTTGAATCAGAAACATCTATTGCATATATTTCATAAACAATATGCATTCGACAATTATCATCATCATTTCCATGTACTTTTGTTTTTGTAACAGTTATTGGTATTGATTTTGGTTTTTTCGATATTTAGCGAAAACCAATAAGTAAAAACCACCGAAACCGAAACAAAGATAAACAAAAATAGTTTTTTTTGTCTAATTTTTTTTTTAAATATTAAACTTCTCATAATATAAAATATTTTGTAGAAAACTCGGTCTTGTAATTCTCCTGATTAAAAAAATGATACTAATAAAAAAGCGTGAGACCGTAACTTATCGTATCCGAGGTACTACCAATACCCAATACACTAACAAGTACAGCTCACACTAACGTATGAACATCATACTTAAATTCTTGTGTATTTGGAAAAATTGGTAGTTTTCGAATACAAGAAAATAAGCTAACGCTTTAATTTTCAATTTTAAAGAACATTGTATTAATATAATATGGTTTTATACTCTCTATAATATAAAGAAACTAAAACATTTGTAATTCACATAGTTTTTTGTAAGTACCTTCAAGTTTGATTAAATCATCATGCTTTCCTCTTTCAATTATTTTACCTTCTTTTAACACACATATTTCGTCAGCATGTTTAACAGTTGATAATCTATGAGCAATAACAATAGAAGTTCTATTTCTCATCAATTTTATTAAAGCATCTTGAACAAGTTTTTCCGATTCGGTATCAAGTGCAGAAGTTGCTTCATCAAGAATCAATATTGGAGGGTTTTTTAATACTGCTCTTGCTATACTTATTCGTTGCCTTTGTCCACCTGATAATTTTGTACCTCTATCTCCAATATTTGTTTGGTAACCATCAGGAGTTTCGCTTATAAATTCGTGAGCATTGGCTACTTTAGCTGCTTCAATTACGTCTTCTTCTTTTGCCGAATCTACACCAAATGCAATATTATTAAAAATGGTATCATTAAATAATATAGACTCTTGATTAACATTCCCCATTAATGCTCTTAGATCGTATAATGAATAATTTCTTATGTCAATACTATCTATTGAAATACTACCATCTTTTATATCATAAAATCTTGGAATTAAATCAACTAATGTCGATTTTCCGGAACCTGATTGTCCAACTAATGCAAGCGATTTTCCTTTTTCAACTTTAAGATTAATATTTTTTAATACTTCAATTTCTTTGTAAGCAAAACTTACATTGTTAAACTCAATATTTGAGTTGAACGTATCTGTTTTTGCTGGATTTTCGATTTCTTTTATACTATTTTCAACACTTATTACATCATTTATTCTATCAATAGATGCCATTCCTTTTTGAACTCTGTAATATGCTGAAGAAAATGCTTTTGAAGGATTAATTATTTGCGAAAAGATAGCAATATATCCCATAAAAACTTCGGGAGACATAACATTATTTTCAGACAATACCATTGAACCTCCATAATACATTATAGTTATTATTACAAATACACCAAGAAATTCGCTAAGTGGAGATGCTAAATACTCTCTTCTACCAACTTTATTCATTATTACAGCATATTTGTGATTTTCTTTATCAAATTTTCTTTTTATTTTCTCCTCAGCATTAAATGCTTTTACAATTCTTAATCCTGATAACGTTTCGTCCATATACGATAACAATATCCCCATTCGTACTCTAACTTGTTTTGATGTTTTTCTTAGAGTTTTCCCAACTGTTCCAATCACTAAACCACTAACAGGTAGTAATATGAAAACAAATAATGTAAGTTCTGGACTTATATAAATAAGCGAACTAAGAAAAACAATTATTAATACTGGGTCACGAAAAAGCATTTCGAGTGATGCCAAAATAGACCATTCTACCTCTTGTACATCATTTGTCATTCGTGCAATTATATCTCCTTTTCTTTCTTCAGAATAATATGATAAAGGCAACTTTAGCACTTTATTATAAATTCGAAACCTGATATCTTCAACTATTCCGTTACGCAAAGGTGTTATAAAAAAATTTGCAAAATATATGAATATATTCTTTAGAAAAATCATTATCATTACAAACAAACTTACAAACAACAAAGCTGATTCTTTACCGTTATTTACAATTATCTGACTTACTGAATATTTGAAATTTAGCAAAATTGAACTTGCTGATAAACTTAATTCAGGAGCCTCATGCACAGGCTCGGTAGTTCCAAAAAGTATTGACAAAAATGGTATTAACATTGATAAAGAAAAAAGAGAAAAAATAGCTCCTAATCCATTCAATACAATATTTAAAACTGCATATTTTTTATATGGTTTTATATAAAAAATTATTTCTTTAATAAAATCTTTCATTTACATTATTTTTTTTTTATTATACTTTAAATGGTACAATTATTCAATGATACAATGGCACAATACTCTGATTAATAGTTGATAACCAGAACTCACAAAAACAGTTCTTTTTTTCAAAAACAATCGCAAGTTAAAAGTTAATAAAGAATGCGTAAGCCACATTAAATAGGTCGAAGACCTTATAAGAAATCTAACAAAAGTTTTTCGATATTTATATTTTATTAAATTGCATATAATTAGAATATTAATAAAATTTGTAAGTAACACTAAATAGATCAAAAGACCTTATCCACCCCAAGAATCTCTATCAAGACTTCTGTATTGTATTGCTTCAGCTAAATGCTGAGGCTTTATATTTTCACTATCTTCCAAATCGGCAATTGTTCTTGAAACTTTTAGTATACGGTCATAAGCTCTGGCAGACAAGCCCAGCTTTTCCATCGCATTTTTTAGTAAAACTTGCCCACTACTATCAATTTTGCAATAAATGCTAAGTAACTTTGATGACATTTGAGCATTGCTGTATATTTGCTTATTCTCTTTAAATCGCTTGTTTTGTTTTTCTCTTGCTTTAATTACTCTGTTACGTATATCCTCACTTTTTTCCGATTTATTTAGTTCGCTTAGTTTGCTAAACGGAACAGGAACTACCTCAATATGAATATCTATCCTATCTAATAATGGTCCTGATATTTTGTTCAGATATTTTTGAACAACTCCTGATGAGCATACACAATCTTTGTCAGGATGATTATAATATCCACAAGGGCATGGATTCATAGAAGCAATTAGCATAAAACTGGCTGGAAATTGAACTGTAAATTTTGCTCTCGAAATAGTTATAGTTCTATCTTCTAAAGGCTGACGCATAACTTCAAGAACAGTTCTTTTAAATTCAGGTAATTCGTCAAGAAATAATACTCCATTGTGGGCTAATGATATTGCTCCAGGCTGAGGGTATGTACCACCACCAACCAATGCAACATCACTTATTGTATGATGTGGCGATTCGAAAGGTCGGTTTGTCATTAAAGATGTGTTTTTTGATAGTTTTCCTACTACCGAATGTATTTTAGTTGTTTCCAGTGCTTCGTGTAATGTTAGAGGTGGGAGTATTCCTGGAATTCGTTTTGCCAGCATTGTTTTTCCTGCACCTGGAGGACCTATCATTATTATATTATGACCTCCAGCCGCGGCAATTTCCAATGCTCTTTTAACATTTTCTTGACCTTTTACATCTTCAAAATCTAAATCAAATTGTTTTAGATTTTTATAAAACTCAGCTCTTGTATCTACTATTGTTTCTTTTATCTCAATTTCATTATTAAGAAAGCCTATAACTTCTTTTATATTTCCAACCCCATAAACTTTTAAATTATTTACAACGGCGGCTTCCTTAGCATTATGTTTTGGTAAAATAAATCCTTTGAAACCCTCTTCTCTTGCTTTTATTGCAATAGGCAATGCTCCTTTTATTGGCTGTAGATTACCATCTAATGATAATTCTCCCATTATCATATACTCATTAATATCATTGTTAGAGATTTGCTCCGATGCTGCTAAAATCCCAACTGCCAAAGGGAGGTCATATGCAGAACCTTCTTTTCTTATATCGGCAGGAGCCATATTTATAACAATTTTTTTACCTGGTATTCTATAACCATTTACATTTAATGCTGAGTCAATTCTTTGTTGACTTTCTTTTACAGCACTATCAGGAAGACCTACAAGAAAAAAATTAGCTCCTCTGGTTATATTTACTTCAATTGTTATTGTTGTAGCATTTACACCTTGAACAGCACTTCCGTATGTTTTTACAAGCATATATTACAATTAAATTTGTGCATAAATAATTAGATTAATAAACAATAATGTTACTATACTTTAAATGGTACATTATTCAATGGTACAATGGTACAATGGTACAATGGTACAATGATACAATGGTACAATACTTTGATTAATAATAGATACCAGTTTGTTAATGTTAAAACTATAACCGTTTAGAGTAAGGTTTTCGACCTATTTATAGTTGCTTACGCATTAGTACAAAGACAATTTAATCAGTAAGGTATGAATAAATAAATGTCGAAAAACTTTTGTAACAGTACTTATAAGTAATATAGTCTAACAACAATTTCCAACATTTATATTTTGTTAATTTACATATTGTTATAATATAAGTAGTCTTACAAAAGTTTTTTGGCATTTGCTTTTGTACAATTAGCTACATGACAGTGATTTATAAAAATGCGTAAGCTACATTAAATTAGGTCAAAGACCTTAATATTCTTTTTTTCTATACAAAAAATACAATAGACCACTTACAATAATAATACTAATAAATGTATAAAAAAGCATATCCTTACTTGTTCCAATAGTTTCCAGTTTATTGCCAATCATATTTTTTTCCTGAAAATAAAAAGCCACAACAGCCAAGCCATTGTTTATAAAATGTATTACGATTGGAAGCCATATTGATTTACTCCATATCATCAGATAAGCTAAATACACCCCCAGTAACATTCTTGGTAAAAATCCAAAAAACTGAAAATGTAAAGCACTAAATAAAATAGCTGAAATTAACGCAGCTAAATGTATATTTTTTGTCCAATCAATAAAAATTTTTAGTAATACTGCTCTAAAGAGGAGTTCTTCGCCAATAGCTGGTATTAGTGCAACAATTACTAAATTAACAATTAAACCGCTAATATTATCAACTGAAAGAAATTTTTTTGTAAGAATTTCTGCACTTTTTTCAGACTCTCGCATCATTTCTTCAATACCCGATAAAAATTCAGGTAATTTTAGATGTGAGTTTATTTCAACAAGAAAATTTATAATTGGAAGTCCTGTAATAATTATCAAACTTGCAATAATAACCGAATCCCATTTTATTTTTTTATTTATTTTTAAATAGGATATATTATCTTTACTAAACAAAAAAGCTATAATAAAAGGAGGTAACACAAACATTCCTATAGATTGAATTGCCTGAAAAAACTTTAAAAAATTGATATTGTTTGGATTATTTATATCCAATGAGCTAGAAACTTTAGCAATATTAATATCAAATATTAAAAGTGAAACAATAAATCCAATAAAGACAAAAACAGTTAAACTAATGACAATCACAAACAGTGTGAACAAAAATTTAAACCATGAACTTGATTCTGAAAATACTCCTTTTATCATATTTTATTTTTTTGTATTGTGTTTTTATTTTATAATTAAAATAGATTAATAACTTATTAATTAGTTTGTATCCACAAAATTTGTATAATAAGTGTATCTTATATTACTCTACTGCCTTATCCCAGTATTTTGTTTATATTTTCAATATTGATTGCCATAATTTGTGAAATTTCTTTTTTGTTTTTACCCTCAAATAATAGTTTATAAATTTTTGCTTTTAAGTCGGCTTGTTCTTTATCAGCTTCGGCTTGTTTTCTTCTTACTCTCTCTTGTTCTTTA
>JAOZVK010000156.1 GCA_029938185.1 Bacteroidales bacterium
AGAATAAAATTAGAACTAATAATATTTTGTAAATTATTAGTTTTATAAGCCCAGTGCAATGGTAACAGATTACAACTGCGCGGTTTCATCATAATGCGTAAGCAACTATAAACAGGTCGAAGACCTAAAATTTATTTTAATCGCAAGTTTTTTAAAAATAGTGTGTCATAATATTAAAAGCAAACAAAATGGATTGTAAAGAAACATATAACAGTTTTATATATTATATAGAAGGAGATTTGAGCCACGAAAAGATAATTGAATTTGATAGTCATATAAATGAGTGTAGCTCTTGTTCAAAAATATTCAATGAAATAAAACTAACATATAATATAATTGACAATGAAAAAGATGTTAAAATAAATCCGTTTTTATTTACAAGAATAAAACAACGATTAGAAAACGAAAATTTAAGTAAAGTATCAAAAAAATATTTTTTATACAAAAAAGCATTAAATACGGTTTTACTTTCAAGTTTCATAATATTAGGGATATGGCTTGGTATTTTTATGGGGAGTATAAATAATACTGATTCTGTTAATATATCTCAAACAAACAGTGAAATTTATTATATGAATGATATCCAACAAGAATCGGTCGAGTTTTTTTTAATAGAAGATTAATTTATAGACAATGAATTACTTTACAAAAAATAAAATATTAGTTTGGTTAATAGTTATACTTTTTATAAGCAATATATCAACAATTGGTTCAATATTGTATAACAAATATCAACAAAATCAAACTATTGAATATACTGACAATAAAGATATTGAAATTCCAAGAAAAAGATTTGGGGGCTTTATAAGACACGAGTTAGATTTAAATGATAGTCAGCATATGAATTTCAGAAAATATAGAAAAAATTATAACAGACAAGCAAGAGCTATTACTTTAGAAATGAAAAATAAAAGACATGAACTTGTGAGCGAATTGTATAATGAAACCACTGATACTCTAAAGCTTAATAAATTAGCAAATGAAATTGGAATATTACACTCGGACTTAAAGAAATTGACATCAAAGTATTATTTAGATATGAAAAAAGATTGTAATGAAGAGCAAAGAGAAAGATTGTATGATATTTTTAGGGCAATTCAACGTCCAGAAATTCATATGAAAAGTAGAATAAAAAAAAGAAAACATAGAAGAATGCAAAAGAGAATGGATTTTTAAATAGAAAGTTTTTTTATTAATAATTAAGGCTCAAAAGAGCCAATAAATTGTATCACTTAAAATTAAAGTAAAATGAAAAGTTTAAAATTTAAATCGTTAGTTATTTTAATATCATTATTTTTAATTTCAAATTCTGATATATTAGCCCAAAGAGGCATGGGACAAAAAGGTACGGGGCAAAGAGGTGCTGGTTTTGCTAATGGACAATGTAATCTACCAAACATAAGCAAGGAACAACAAGCAAAAATAAGTAAATTAAGAACAGCTCATATGAAAGAGTCTCAAAAAACAAGAAACATAATGGGCGAAAAACGTGCACGTTTACAAACTTTGCAAACTGCCGATAAGGTTGATATGAAAGCAGTAAACAAAACTATTGATGAAATTGGTGTACTAAGAACAGAAATGCATAAAAAAAGAGCCACACATCGTCAGTCTGTTAGAAACTTATTAACAGATGAGCAAAAAGTTGTATTTGACAGTAAAAGAGGTAGAAATGGTAAAGGCTTTGGAAAAGGAAGAGGCTATGGAAAAGCTTATGGAAAAGGAAAAGGTAGAAGAGCTTGTGGTGGTGGACGTTTTTAAGAAATACACATACAAGAATAGTTTAATATAGGTTGATAAATAAAAAAGGATGCAAAAATTGCATCCTTTTTTTTTTGTAAGATACTATATTATTATTATTTTTGTGGAAAGTATAACAATTTATATGAAAAACGAAAAAATAGCATATTTAGCCGCATGGGTTTCCATTGGAGGTAATGTTTTACTTTTTATATTAAAATATTATGCAGGCTTTGTTTCCGAATCGGTTGCTATAAAAACTGATGCATGGCACACATTATCAGATTCTATTAGTTCGATAATAATAATAGTAGCTGTTAGAATGTCATTGAAACCTGCTGACTATGAACACCCTTTTGGACATGGCAGAGCCGAGCTGTTAGCATCTCTAATAATTGGTGTTATTCTTGTACTTATCGCTTTTAACTTCTTTGCTGAAGCCATAAAAAATTTAAGTAATAATGTATTAATTAAATTTGGTAATATTGCAATTATTGTAACAATTATTTCGATTGTCTTAAAAGAAACTTTGGCTCAATTTGCATTTTGGTCGGCAAGAAAAACAAATTCAAGAATGCTAAAAGCAGATGCATGGCACCACAGAAGCGATGCTTTTTCGTCTTTGATAATATTAATTGGTATATTTACAGGAAAATATATTTGGTGGATTGATGGAATTTTAGCTATATTAGTAGCAATATTTATTTTTTATTCGGCTTATGGAATAATAAAAGATTCAATAAACCCTATTCTTGGAGAAAATCCATCGGTTGAACTTGTAAGTAAAATAAAAAAAATAGCAAATGAATCATACAAGTTTGATTTGGAAATACATCATATTCATATACATAGATATGGTAATCATACCGAACTTACATTTCATATAAAATTAGAAAAAAATATGAAATTAGAAAAAGCTCATGAAATAGCTAATATTATTGAAACAAGAATTAAAAATAAATTAAATATAGAATCAACAATTCATATGGAGCCTTTATTAAGGTCTTCGACCTATTTATAGTTGCTTACGTATTAGTACAAAGACAATTTAATCAGTAAGTTATGTGAATAGGTAAATGTCGAAAAATTTTTGTAACAGTACTTATAAGTAATTAACAATATTGCTTACGCTTGATAAACAGCATAATATAAAAAACATAAGTGTCATTTTTATTTTATAACTTTTTTATGAATATCAAAAAAAAAATATATATAAAAAATATGCTTTGTTTCAGTAGTATAAAGTTACTTAAATACGAATTTGAAAATAACAATATTAAAGTTGATAGCATTAATATTGGTTCAGCAACAATTTCATATGAAGATAAGGAAGTTGATATGAAAAAAATTTCATCTATTTTGGAAAGCAATGGCATGAGTATTATAATAAGCAGGGAGCAAAAAATAGTAGAAAAAATAAAACAAGCAGTAATAGAACTTATTCACTATATGAATAATGTAGATTCAATTGTTAGAAAATCCGATTATTTAGTTGAAAAACTTGGTCTAAGCTATCAGCAATTATCTAAAATATTTTCAAAAAATGAAACTATAACTCTTGAAAAATATATAATTTTAAATAAAATTGAAAGAATAAAACATTTGATTGATACTAAAGATTTTACTTTAAGCGAAATTGCCTATATGATGGATTATAGTAGTGTCCAGTACCTTTCAAATCAATTTAAAAAAATAACTGGATTCTCGGTTAGCGATTATAAACAATATAGTTATATAGAAAAAATCCCAATAGATAAACTCATGTTTTAAATTACTCAATGATAAAATTCTAAAATGAAAAATAAACTTCTTAAATATTATTTATTATTTTTATCAATACTTATAACTTTTAATAATAGTTATGCGCAAGAATACTCTGCACTAAACCCTAAGAAACTTCTAAGTCAATATATAATAAAAACATGGTCGGTAGAAAATAATGCTCCAATTGATGAGATTGTAGATATTATACAAACAAAAGACAACTATATATGGTATGGCGGATTCGATGGTTTGGTTAGGTTTGATGGTGTTGATTTTAAATTGTTTAATACCACAAACACACCAGAATTATCTGTTAATGTAATAAAAAAACTATATCAAGATAGAACAGGTAAACTATGGATTGGAACACAACAAGGCTTACTATACTACAAAGATTATAGATTTTATAGAAATAGTGCATTAGATGAACTAAATAAAGAATCAATTGAATCAATATTACTTGATAGCAAAAATAATCTATGGATTGGAACAAGCTCAAATGGTTTGTATAGACTCACAAATGGCACATTATATAAAATTACCGAACTACCATTTATAAACAAAAGTATTGTCTCTATAATTTTTGAAGATACTAATAATGTTATTTGGATAGCAAGCGAAAATGGAGATTTAGCAACATTTCATAATAATATCTACACACAATTAGACAAGCCACCAACCAATGGTATTTTTTCAATGTATGAAAATTCAGATGGGAAAAAATATTTTGCAACTGGTAATGGTGTTTATACACTAAAAAATAAACTTATAGCAAAGTATAGTAAAATAAAATTAACAAATATCAAACAAGTTATTGTTGATAATTATGGCGATTTTTGGTTGGCTACTCAAAATGGACTTTTTAGATATTCATCTAAAACAGATAAACTGGACAGTCTTACAATAAACAATGGCTTACTAAACAATATATTATTTAAAATATCTTTTGACAATGAGGGCAATTTATGGGGAGCAACATATCGGAAAGGAATATTTCAACTAACTGATGGCAAGTTTACATGCTATTCTAAAACAGAAGGTACTCAATCTAATATGATAACCGCAGTAATTGAATTATCGAAAAATGAATATTATTTAGGAAACGAAAATGGAAAAATAAATATATTAAAAAATGGAAAAATTTATAATTTAAATGAGAATATTCCCCTTCCAAATTCACGCTTAAAACATTTGTTTAAAGATAGTAAAGATAATATATGGGTAAGTACATACGGAGGTTTATTAAAAATTTCTAACAACGGACATATTTTATACAATACCAAATCTGGTTTTGCTGATAACTATGTACGTTTGGTTTTTGAAGATTCCAAAAATAATATTTGGATTGGAACAAGACGAACCGGAATACATAAATTAAATAAAGATAATTCATATATAACTTTAAATGAACTAAATGGAATGAGTTCAAACTTTATAATGAATATAATAGAAACTAAAAGTGGAGATTTAGTAGTTGGAACTTCAATGGGTATAAATATTATTAGAAATAATAAAGTTATAAAACAATATACTGCAAAAAATGGTTTGAGTAGTAACTTCTCTTTTAATATATATGAAGATAGATATAGTAACCTATGGGTGTGCTCAAACAGTGGACTTTGTAGAATTAAGAATGGCAAATTTGTGAATTTTTCATCAAAAAATGGTTTTCCTGCAAACTCAGTTTTTGATATATTAATAGATAATTATGGCTATTTTTGGTTACCCTCGGCAAATGGAATAATTAAAGTTTCGAGCAAAGAGCTTAACAATTTTGCTGATGGTAAAACTACTAAATTTAAATATAAAATATTTGATAAAAAAGATGGTCTTAAAAATAATAAATGTATAGGAGCAACAAAATCATTAAAATCTAATGATAACAGAATGTGGTTTTTAACTTCAAGTGGAGTAGCTATGATAAATCCACAAGATACATTAACAAAAGAAAACAAATTAAAAATAATTATTGAAGAAATTAAAACAGACCAAACCATATTTTATCCAAAAGATAAAGTTATTATACCTTATGATAATAAACGTTTAACAATAAAATTTACTGCTTTTAATTATAAACTTTCCGAAAATATACAGTTTAGATATAAACTAGAACCTTATGAAAAAGAATGGGTAGAAAATAGTAATATTAGAAATATACAGTACACTAATGTACATAGTGGTAATAATTTATTTGTTTTATCTGCAAAAATTGATGGTAAATGGTCTAATAATATTACTTCAATAAAAATTAAAGTATTATCGCCGTTTTATAGAACATGGTGGTTTATTTTAATAATAATTTTGGGTTCTTTATTTTTTATATACACAATTTTTAAATTAAGAATTAAAAGAATAGAAATCCAAAAAAGAAAATTAGAAAAAATTGTAGAGCAAAGAACAATTGAAGTAAAAGAAAAAAATAGGGAATTAAAAAAACTTTCTATTGTAGCAAGTAAAACAGATAATTCTGTTTTGATACTTGATTATGATGGAAATATAGAATGGATAAACGATGGTTTTACAAGATTATTTGGATATACTTTTTCTGAATTTATAAAAAAAACAAATGGAAATTTATTTAAAAATACTAATATTAAAGAATATAAAACGGTAATAGATAATTGTAAAAAGACAAAAAAATCTGTAAATTACAGCACCCTCGTTCCAGCTAAAGATAGTAGCTCAGTATGGGTACAATCAACAATAACACCAATACTTGATGAAAATAATGATATTATAAAATTCATTTCAATAGATTCGGATATTAGCAAACTTAAAGAAGCCGAAAATAGTATTTTACAAAAAAATGAAGAAATACGACTGCAAACCGAACAATTATTAGAAACAAACACAATATTAGAAGCCAAAAAAGATGAAATTGTATATCAAAACGAAAATATAAGAGCAAGCATTAGATATGCTTTAACAATTCAAAAGGCAATATTACCTTCTTTGAATATAATTAATAGAGACTATGAAACATTTATAATATACAAACCAAAAGATATTGTTTCTGGTGATTTCTATTGGTTTGCAAATGTAATAAATAATAATAAGCATTATACTTTTGTAGTTGTAAGCGATTGTACAGGACATGGAGTTCCAGGAGCATTTATGTCGATGATAGGCAGTAGGTTGCTTTCCGAAATAATAGTTGAAAAGCAAATAATAGACCCCAAAAAGGTTTTGGAGATAATGGATGAAAAAATTAAGACAATATTAAATCAAAAAAAATCGGATAATGATGATGGTATGGATGTTTGTTTATGCCGAATTGAAAACTCTAATAATGAGCAAAAAGAACTTATATTTGCAGGAGCAAAAAGACCATTATTCATTTTTAAAAAAAGTGTTGGTGAAGTAGTTAGAATTAAAGGAAGTCGTAAACCTGTTGGAGGTAAGTATTTTAGGAAAGTTTCATATAATGATACTAAAATAAATGTTAAAAAAAATGATATTATATATTTAACAACTGATGGGTATATAGACCAAAATGCACCTAATAGAAAAAAAATTGGAACTAATAGACTAATAGAACTATTAAATAAAACAATTAAGCTACCAATGGATGTACAAAAAGAAGAATTAGAAACTTTTTTTAATAACTACAAACACGATGAAGAACAAAGAGATGATATTGCTATTTTAGGATTAAAGTTTTAGATTAAAACAAGTGTAAAAGTAAAAAAAGACAGCATATTTTGGTGTAGTTATTATTTTATTTTCACAAAGCATATTAAGAAGAACTATATGAATACTTTAAAAGAATATTTTGAAAAATTTGGAGTAAGCGAAATTGAAATAAAAAAAATCATATATTACGCATTATCAAAAGGTGGAGATTACTGTGATTTGTATTTCCAACAAAAAGATTTTAATTATATAGGATTAGAAGATAATCAGGTAAACAGAGCTTATTCTAATGTCGATTTTGGTGTAGGTATAAGGGTTTTAAATGGATACCAAACAGGATATTCATTTACCGAAGAAATTAGTTTAGAAGCCATGAAAAATGCTGCATTAACAGCAGCAAATATTGCAAATTCTAAAAAAACATATAAACCTGTTAATTTTGAAATAAACAAAGCAGGAAACTATTATAATATAAAAAATAAATGGGAAAATATATCAATAGAAAAAAAAATACCTTATCTTCAAAAAATCAATAATCAAGTTTTTATATTAGATAATAGAATTATAAAATCAAATATTTTGTTTTCTGATACAAGTTCGTATATATTGTTTGCTAATTCTGATGGACTCATTACGTTTGATTATCAACCAATGAGCAAAATATCAGTATCATGTATTGCCGAGCAAAATGGTGTAAAAGAACAGAACGGATACGGTATTTCTGGTAGAAGAGGAATTGATTTTTTCTCGGAAAGCAATCTTAGTTTATTGGCTACCGAAGCTGTACAACGAACCGTAAAATTATTTGAATCCGTTAAGCCAGATGTTGGCGAAATGGAACTCGTTATGGCAAAAGGTGGTTCTGGAATATTATTACATGAGGCTATCGGACATGGTATGGAAGCTGATTTTAATCGAAAAGACATATCAATTTTTAGTAATAAAATAAATAAAAAAGTAGCTGAAGATTTTGTATCAATAGTTGATGATGGAACAAATCCATATTTAAGGGGTTCGATAAATATTGACGATGAAGGAAATAGTACAGAAAAAACACTAATGGTCGAAAACGGAATACTACGTAGTTATTTGCACGACAAATTAAGTAGTCAGTTCTATAAAACCAAGCCAACAGGAAATGGTAGAAGACAATCCTTCAGATATGCTCCAATGCCAAGAATGCGAAATACATATATGCTTCCGGGACCACACACAAAAAATGAAATAATTGAAAGTGTAAAAAAAGGAATCTATGCCGAATCATTTAGTAATGGTCAGGTACATATTGGTGGTGGCGATTTTACATTTTATATAAAACTTGGATATATGATTGAAAATGGAAAACTCACAAAACCAATAAAAGATGTTAATATTATTGGCAATGGACCAAAGGTACTTAAAAATATAACAATGGTTGCCAATGATTTGGAAGTTTCGCAAGGAGCTTGGATGTGTGGAAAAGAAGGACAAAGCGTACCTGTATCAGTAGGACTACCAACTATTAAAGTATCAAAAATAACTGTTGGAGGTAAACACTAAAGAGTTAAGGTCTTCGACCTATTTATAGTTGCTTACGCATTAGTACAAAAGTAACCGAATCAAGGAGTTATGAATAGATAAATGTCAGAAAACTTTTGTAACAGTACTTAACTTAAAACTTGTAGCATTAATATGTAACTCACTCCTATCCACTTCTATATTTTATCAATAAAAATTATGTTATATCACAATTTTTTTATAACTTTGCGTAAAGCATTTTAAATAAATACAATAAATAAAATGGAAAAGGACTATACATTTAAAGAAATCCGTCAGTTGCTCTCGGAACTTGCTATCTCACAGATAGAAACTAGTGAAATGTTTAAAGAAACGGATAAGAAGTTTAAAGAAACAGATAAACTTCTAACAGAAAAATTTAGAGAAACTGATAAGAAGTTTAAAGAAACTGATAAGAAGTTTAAAGAAACTGATAAGAAGTTTAAAGAAACAGATAAGCTTCTAACAGAAAAATTTAGAGAAACAGATAAGAAGTTTAAAGAAACAGATAAACTTCTAACAGAAAAATTTATAGAAACGGATAAAGATTTTCAAGAAACAAAACGATTTATCAGAGAGTTAGGCAAGCAAATAGGAGGAATAGGAAATAGCAACGGAGCATTTGCCGAAGAGTTTTTCTATCATGGATTTGATGCAACAATGATAGTTAATGGAATAAAATACGATTATATATCTCGCAATCAAAATAAAAAAATAAATAATATTAAAGGTGAATATGATATTGTATTAACAAACAAAAATAAAATACTAGTTATTGAAGTAAAATATAAACTTAACAAAGACCAAGTAATAGCTTTTTATGAGAAAAAATTACCCATATTTAAAACATTATTCCCTGAGTTTAAAAATTTTACTATATATGGGTCGGTAGCATCTCTAAGTTTTGAGAAAAATTCACAAAAAGCAGCCCAAGAGTGTGGTCTTTTGGTATTTACACAATCAGGTGATAGTATTAAAAAAATTAGTCCCGACAATTTGACACTCTCTATATTTTAAAATCTTATACATATCTACTTCCGTAGGAATCGTTAAAAAATAACTTTCCGATTTGTTTTTTGTAAGATACTTATATTAGGTGTAAACCAATTCGTAATTTATAATTCGTAATTCCCTAAATAGCTTTATCACATCGCGCATCTCAATCTGATATTAATTTTTATTATAATTTTTAATTAAGGTCTTCGACCTATTTATAGTTGCTTACGCATTAATATAAAAGCTTTTTAATCAAAATGTTACGAATAAGTAAATGTCGAAAAGTTTTTGTAACAGTACTTATATATGTCGAATCGCTTAATTTGGTTTCATTTATTATTTCTTTTTTTGCTGTGTCATTACACGAACAAATATTAATTACTAACTGAAGTTTCGGAGTTCGTAAATTACTCATAAATAGATTATTAAAAATACAAATATTATTAAAATTAATCTAAATATACATTTGTACTATTTGTATATAAATGTATTATAATAATATTTACAAAAACACTGGATTATTGCAATTTATTAAGACATTTCAAACTGTGCAATCAAAAGTCCGTAAGGACGACGACTATTGTTAAACCACGATGATAATCGTGGTATTAAAAGAACTTATGACATAAAGTCCCTCAAGGGACGAACTATTTTGCTATATTCCCACAACTATCGTTGTGGGTTTACAATAGTTCGTCCTATCGGACTTTAATTGCACAAGTCCAGAAATTTTGGCATTATTCATAAATGTCAAAAAATTATTCATAAATGTCAAAAGTAGTTGACACTTTTTTTATTCTTAAAAACCTTATTTTTTATTTTAAACCTTAATAGAAAATAAATATGACCACGATTTCTTAAACCTTATTACCTTATTTATAATAGTTTAAATAAAGTAATAAGGTTCATAACTCACAAAAAGCGTCAGATTAAACAAAAACAATGGCAAATTAAAATGAAAGATTTGTATTGAATATAAAATGTCGAATATCTAATATTGGGCAAGTTTCATTTTTAATATT
>JAOZVK010000622.1 GCA_029938185.1 Bacteroidales bacterium
CATTTTAATTTGCCATTGTTTTTGTTCAATTTGACGCTTTTTGTGAGTTCTGAATGTAGCATGAATATTTATAAATTTAAATAACAAAATAATTAAAAAATAAGGAAATGAAAAATTTATTTTTAATTTTAAGTTTCATTCTTTTTATTGCATTGTTTAGTTGCAATTCAAGTAAAGAAGAAATCAAAACAGGAAAATATAAACAGGAAAATATAAACACATTATTTTTTCCCAATATGGACCCGTTGGACAAGTTCCAGTATCTGAAATAAATGGAATTGCATATTCTGAAATATCATTAACAACAACAGGATATAACATAAAAAGCATTGATGAATACGGTAATTTACACGCAAATGAAGTTGTTGAAATCAAAGACGGTTTTATAAATAGTTGGAGCTATACTAACGAGTGGGGAGAAGAATACCAAACAAATAAATATGAAAAAATATCAAATGACACATTAAAAGTTAAAATGTATAATCAAGCAGGACGCAATACTTTACTTCCTGCATCATATCAATTACTTGTTTTTAAAAACAATATTTTATTTGAACGAGTAAATATGGATAGCAAAAATGAACGATTAATAAAGAATGGTCTTTGTGCAACCAAATATGAATATTTATCAGATGATTTGTCAAAGTTTATTAAAAGTTGGTCATACTACGATGATAATAATCAAGCAATAAATTCCAATAGAGGTTACCACAGAATAGAAGTTGAAAGAGATAAAAAAGGAAATATGCTGCAAACAAAATATTTTGACAAAAATAAATTGCCAATCTCAAATTATAGGGGTGTTCATTGTGAAAAAAACACTTTAAATGATAAGGGAAAAGTAATAGCAAAAGAATTTTTTTCGTCTGATAATACAAAAGCAACTGACTTTTATGGAGTTCATAAATATGAATATCAAGTTTCAAAAAGTCTAATTTTGAAAGAAAACAGGTTTGATAGTGAATACAAAGCTGTTCGGAACTCTTCTGACGCTGCCCATGTAATAAGACATCAATATGATGATAACGGAAATCGAATATTAAGTTCGTTCTTCAATACAGAAGATGTTAAAATTAATAATAGTTCAGGTTACCATATTTTACAAAATTCGTATTCTTCAAATAATATGTTAGAAACTACAATTTATTTAGATTTGAATAATAAACCTGTAAAAGATAATAGAGGCATTCACAAATATTTTTATGTAAGAGACCAATATAATAGAATTACTATAACAGCATATTTTGGAACAGGTGGAGAACCTGTAAAAGATAATGCAAATCAAGTCTATATGGAAAAAAACAAATATGATGAAAAAGCTAATCTTATTTCAGTATCATTCTGGCAAACTGATAGTGAGAAAATGAACAGGTGGAGCAATATACATGAATATAGATATGAATACAACAACGAAGGGTTGCTAATCACAGAAAGTTCATATGATAAAAATGGGAATTTGAAAAAAGAAACTTTTGGTCGTTCACGAACTGAAAATAAATATAGTGAAAATGGAGAGAGAATTGAAATGTCAAATTTTGATGGAAATAAACCAGTTAATATTGCATCCAGATTGTGTATTGCGGGTTATCATAGAATTGTGTACGAAAATTATAAAAATGGTTCACGTAAAGAAATTTCATATTTTAACAAAGATAATATACCCGTAAATGTATCTATTTGTGAAATTGGTAACGCTCATCGAATTGAATTTATTTATAATGGTCACATACTCAAAGAACAACGACTTTACAAAAAAAGCAGTTCAGTTCCAAGTAAAGTTATAAATTGTCAGGTAGATAAATATGTAAACAGTTATGGAAATTCACCTACAAAAAAATTCTAATATTAGGCAAAGTAATGTAAACAATAAAAAATACAAACATAATGACAACATTATTCTCATTGGAAATTTTTCGTAAAAAAGTTTTAATTATCTCACTGATAACACTATCCTTGATTATTGGTTTTTATATAACAAGTCATTTTACTTTTTCGGTTGCAACTCATAATTCTTTACAAACAACGATAATGTTTACAGTAGAAGAAGAAAGTATGACTGCACTTGAAATAATTGAGCAAAACTGTAAAGGTTCTATACACCAAGAATTTCCAGAAGATTTCTGGAATAAAACAATAAAAGAAATACGTAAACTTGCACAAGGAAAAGGAGAGATTGCAAAGAAAGCAAAAAAAGCATGGAAATTATTATCTGATAAACGATTTAGAAAACCTTAAAACAGATGGGAAAATTATATTATAAATTAATGTGGTTGCCCAATACAAAACACACAATTTGGGAGATGAAAACTGAAAAAGTGGCTAAATTTTCAGAGCAAAAATATTTCACATCTTTAATAAATCAGAATATTGATTTAAATGATTGGATAGCAGATTATAGCAATTATTACAAAAAATGGTTAGATAATGACGATGAAACGATATTTGATTTTAACAGTTCGTTGCTTAAATCAATTTTAGATGCTATTAAAAAAGTAAATAAAAAATTAGACAAGGATAAACACCTTTTTTATTGGTATGATATAGACAGGAGTTTTAATGAAGATTATAATTGGATAGAGTGTCCAATAACAAAAAAGAAACTTATAAATTTAGGTAATAACTTTTTTTATACAAATAGATTTATTTCTGAAAAAGCAGATTTAGTATTACCAGATAAAGAATAATAATGCAGCTAACATCGCATTGGAAAACATCGGTTTGGGTAGCTTGTTTAAGTCGCTACGCTCCTTACACAAGCCACCCAAACCGCCGTTTCCAATGCGTATTCGATATGAAAAATCATATCAACATATTGCAGACCATAAAAGTTGCGAAAATTTGTAACGATATCATTATTGATTTCAGTAAACGAGATAGAGATGGCAACTTTTGGTCTACCAGTGACTAAGGTAATAGTGTTTCATAGGGTATTTACGTTCAAGACTATCCCAAATAGAAGCCTGAGCGAACAGAGGTCGAAGTTATGGTTTTCTCTGCAAACATTATGATGAATATTGATAAGCGAAAAACCACAATATACATTAAATGGTACAATTATTCAATGATG
>JAOZVK010000623.1 GCA_029938185.1 Bacteroidales bacterium
ATTTAATAGTTTAATTATCAAATAGTTTTAAGTTCGTAAAGTAGAATTAAACACAAAAAATCTTTTTTTCAATTGTAAATGGTTACTTAAATTTGTGCCTTTACAATATAATAATAAAAAAGGCTCAAGAAGCCAATGGCAATAATGATAGAAAATCTAAGAAATTTTGGCTACCCGTCAGAAGTTGGACAGTCTTGTTTATCACGTGTTTCGTAACAGGATAATAATCAATCCTGTAAATCCTGTCAAAAAATAAAATAATGTCCAATACTATACGTGTAACCAAAATTTCATATTAGAATATTCTTCAACAAATCTGATAATGAATATATTACTAATAATATTGATAGGTTCAACAGTAACACAATTATTTTATTATTTATTTTTTTATTTAAGAATAGGGATATATAAAAACAAAAAACAAGAAGCAAAACAAGAACCTGTTTCTGTTATCATATGTGCTCGTAATGAATCCGAAAATTTAGAAAAATTTTTACCTTCAATATTAGAACAAAATTATACAGAATATCAGGTAATTGTTGTAAATGATGCTTCAACAGATAATAGTGATAAAGTTCTTTTAAAATTGAAAAATAAATACCCCAATTTAGATGTTACTACTATATATAAAGATGAAAAATTTTCACATGGGAAAAAATTAGCATTAACAATTGGTATAAAAAAAGCAAAATACGAACAATTGATATTGACTGACGCTGATTGTGTGGCATCTGATAAAAATTGGATAAGTTCAATGCAAAAAAATTTTAATGACGATAAGGAAATAATTATAGCATATGGAGCTTATACACGAAAAAAAGGCTTACTAAATAAATTAATCAGATACGATGCAATGTTTATAGCAATGCAATATTTATCATTTGCAATTGCAGGAGTTCCATATATGGGAGTTGGCAGAAATATAGCATACCGAAAAACATTCTTTTTTAAAAATAAAGGTTTCGCTTCACACATGTATTTATTATCTGGCGACGATGATTTGTTTGTAAACGAATATGGAAATAAAAAAAACATTGCTATTGAACTAAACAAAAGTAGTTTTACTTACTCCGAACCTAAAACAAGTTTTACAGCATGGTTTGTGCAAAAAAAACGACATTTTACAACAGGCAAATATTATAAAAAAAAACATAAATTAATTTTAGCTGGTGAAATTATATCAAGAATTTTATTTTATTTAACTTTTATTATATTAATTTTCAATAAAATATATCTGATATACGTAATTCCTATTTTTGCTTTAAGGTTTTTAATTCAATTTTTTATAATTAATTCAACAAGAAAACGTTTAAACGAAAAAGATTTACATATAATTTGGTTTATTTTTGATATATTAATACCAATTATTAGTTTTTCAGTACTTATTTCAAATATATTTAAAAGAAAAAATACAAAATGGAAATAAATCCTAATTTTTCAGACAAAGCAAAACGAGACTATATGCTTGTTATGAGAGCTAGAGAGGGTGACGAAAAAGCTTTCGCTGAATTACTAGGATATTATCGCGACTCAATATATTACATGCTAATGAAAATGGTCAGTAATAAAAACGATGCCGAAGATTTAACAATCGAAGCCTTTGGAAAAGCTTTTAAAAATATTAAAACATACACTCCAAGTTTTGCATTCAGCACATGGCTTTTCAAAATAGCATCAAATAATGGAATTGATTTTCTAAGAAGCAAAAGAACAAGACAAAAATATGTTTCAATTGACAATACCGAAAACTCAGACAGTCATCTATCAACAGTGTCATTAGTTGCTACATCGCCCGATCCTGAAGAAGAGCTTATTATTAAACAAAAAGAAAAACTACTTCGAACAATTATAAAAAAACTACACCCTGATTATCGTAAAATAATAATTCTTAGATATTTCGAAGAACTGTCATATCTCGAAATTGCCGATAAACTTAAATTACCAATAGGGACTGTAAAAGCTCGTTTGCATCGTTCTAAAGAATTATTATCAAGTACACTAAAAAACAGGTTGGTAGATTTTAAAAATAGTATATAAGTAGTCTTACAAAAATTTTTCGGCATTTGTTTTTATACAATTAACTACTTTACAGTAGTTTGTAAAAATACGTAAGTCACATTAGATAGGTCGAAGACCTTAAAATAAAAATGATATAATTTATAAATGAAGATTATAAATAAATACTTCCCCGATTTGTCTGAAAAACAAACACAAAAGTTTTTTCTATTAAAAAAATTATATACAGATTGGAATCAAAAAATAAATTTAATTTCACGTAAAGATATAGAACATTTATATTTAAAACATGTTTTACACTCATTATCAATAGCAAAAATTATTGAATTTAATAATGGCTCATCAGTTTTAGATGTTGGTACAGGAGGAGGATTTCCTGGAATACCACTTGCAATTTATTTTGAAAATGTTAACTTTTTTTTGATTGACTCAATTGGTAAAAAAATAAAAGTTGTTAATGATGTAATACAGAAACTAAATCTAAATAATGTTAAAGCACAGCAAATTAGAAGCGAACAACTAAAACAACGTTTCGACTTTGTTGTGAGTAGAGCTGTAACTAATATCCCCAAATTTATTTCGATAGTACAACATACAATAAAGAAGAAAGATAAAAATTCATTACCTAACGGAGTTATATATTTAAAAGGAGGAAATGTTGATGAGGAAGTGTCTATATATAAAAAGAATATAAGTATTTACAATATATCAGACTATTTTGAAGAAGAATTTTTTGAAACAAAAAAAATACTATATTTACCATTATAGAAAAAATAACTCTTTGAGTTCTTTAAAGTTGTTCACACATAAACACGTGTACCACGATGATTATTAGTTGATTGATGGGTTTTAAAATAAACGTGAACGTAAATAAATTTAAAGAGCGAAAAATTAAGTGCATTTATTTTTGTTTTTTAAAATACAATAGTCTAAATTTGCAATCTTGTTTAAAAATAACAAAGATACAATTAGAGACTTTCAAAAAGTCCAAAAAATATATTGCGGGGTGGAGCAGTGGTAGCTCGTTGGGCTCATAACCCAAAGGTCGC
>JAOZVK010000157.1 GCA_029938185.1 Bacteroidales bacterium
AATAAATTGACAGTAACTCTGTGCAGTAAAATTAAAGTAACTATTGAGAGCTTACGATTATTTAAAGTATTTTCTAAATCTGTAATATTATTAGGTATCCTTGATTTATCCCCCCAATAAAAAGGAAAAATTATATGATTTTTAGTTTCAATATAATCGGAAGCAAGGTAATCGTCATAAACTGAATTTAAGGTTTTTAAAAATACTTCAGCAAAATCAGTTAAAATTATTTTTATGTCTTTTTTTTCTATTTTGTTTAAAATAATAGAATTTTCGCCAAATCGGATAAAATTCTCATAATAGTTTATTGCATCTGATAACAATATTTTTTCTGTCTCGTTTAAATTTTCTGAATAATTTTCTTCCGTAAATGGTAGATTATAAATATCTCTTGGTAAAATAGTAGAATATGATCTCGAAAGTGCTGCTCTATCGCTTGTTACTAAAATTAAAAATTTGTATAAATCAATCTCTTGTTGAATTTTTTGTTGAATTAACTTTAATACATCTTTATTTTCTAAATTAGAATAAATTATAATATTTTCACTTTTAAAGTTACTATCTTTTCTTATATCATCAACATTTTGAAAAATATTATTTTTTAAAGGTTCTTTTCCTACATTTTTTTTTATTGCTAATACTGGAAATTTATTTTTTCTTTTTGATAAAATATTCTCTGATTGTTTTATTTCCAAATATTTTCCAAAAGTAAGTTTTTTATCAAGATATTTTCTTGTAAAATCAAAATGACGAAATCCACCACCAAATAAATTTACTTTCCAGATATATCTATGTATGTATGATAGTTTTTTTGAAATTTTAAAAAAATCATACTTATCTATTTCAAAAAATGTTTTTTCTTTGGTAGTTTTTGTTCTACGAGTTACCAGATGTAATATTTCGTCAGATTCTGATTTATTATTATTTGCAAAAATAGCAATTGTTGCAACTGTTGCCGAAGGAAATAAAATCCTTCTTAAAGGTGTAAAATCAATTATTAGTGGTGTATTATGATTTGAAATAAAATATTTATAAAAATTAATACTTTCTTTTTTATGTAAAAAAGTGTCAGCAGGAACTATTAAACATAAATTACCGTTTGGATTTAACAAATGCATGCTTTCATCTAAAAATAAATATGTTAGTGCATAAGATTCAGGTAATTTACATTTATTTTTATTCACTCTTTTTTTTTCTACAATTTTTGCGTCTTTAGTTAAATCGGTAATAAATGGCGGATTTCCAATTACAAGGTCAAAGTCATTATCAATTTTGTTGTTATTTACAAGTTTGAAAAAATCACTTTTTATTAGATTTGTTTCTTTTAAATTATCAAACTTAAGGTCTTCCCAAATCACTTTTGTTGAAAGCTGGTCACAAAGTGCAAGTGTTAAACTAAATACAGCAACAAGCACAGCTTTTTCATTTTCATCGACACCATAAATATTTTTTTTGAGCAAATTTTGTAAAATAGTTTTTGATGGTTTTTCCCAATTATTTTTACTTCTCCATCTGAATATTAGTCTTTTATAGGCTTGAACGAGAAATATTCCAGAACCACAAGCAGGGTCAAGTATTTTGAAATTGTTTTTAGTACCTGTTAGAGGTATTGCTTGGTCGAGTAAAAAATTTACAAGAAACGGTGGTGTGTAAACAACACCTTTACCTTTTTTTTCAATAAACTCTTCGTAAATATTACTAATAAGTTCGATAGGTAAATCATTGAAACTATATATTTTCCATATTGTTAGCTGACCATCGCTTTCGATTTTCTCATTAAGAAAAATTTTAAATTCAAAAAGTTTTTTATTTTTTAAAATTTCATTTTCTTCATTTTCTTTTAATTTGAAAATTTCGCCATTAAAATGTTTACTTAAATCACTAAATAATTTAATAATAGATTTATTATCATCAAAAACATCTAAAAACTCTTTGGCTTTGTTATTATACTTTTTAAAAAAACCAACAGGAAATACACTATTATTATTTTCATCTTTTCGTTCTTCAAGATATTTAACAAAAATAGACATTACAAGCAATTTGTCAGCAATTTTATCAGCTAATATCTTACTATTTTTTATTTTTTTTCTAATACCTATTAAATCCTTTAATAATTTTTCATAGGCACTTTTGCTTGCAACAAAATCTTTTTGATAGTCTTGAATTTCCCAAAAACTACCATTATCAAAATTATCTGCAGTAAAATGTTCAAACAGTTTTTTTCTTTTATCTTTAATTTTAAAATCTATTTTACCTGCAATTTCTATTTTTTCAAAAATAGTATATTCTTTAAAGCCTCCTTTTACTTTATTAAAAGTATTATAAATTTTAATATCAGTTTTTGTAAAAACATAAACTAAGGGTACTTGTCCCGAACTCCAAATTCTTCTATTATTTTCATAAATATGTTGCTTATCAAAAGGTTTATCAGTATAATCATATATATATATTTGAGCAATAGGAGGTCTATTATTTTCAAAAAAACGAAAATAAACAGCATCTACATTAAAACTATCAGCATTTTCGAGTGATAACCTGATGTAATCATTATCACAAATATCTTTATTTTTTACTTCAAATAAATTATTTTTAGTCAATTTACTTGATATAAAATTAAATTTTTTAAGTCCTATATTTAATAATTCAGTCAAAATATGTAAAAAATTTTGTATTAATGCTTCGTATAGATAAAATAAGTAATTAACAATGGATAATTAACAATTTTGCTTACGCTTGATAAACAGCATAATAAAAAAAACAAAAGTGTTGTTTTTATATATCGACCTACTTAATAAGCTGTATTAATTATGTATTTCAAATTGTTTACAATCTTAAAATAAAAAATTGGGCTACCCGTCAGAAGTTTGACAGTCTTGTTTATCAGGTATTTTGTAACAGGATAAAAATCAATCCTGTTAATCCTGTAAATCTTGTCAAAAAATAAAATAATGTCCAATACTATACGTGTAGCCAAAAATTGCATATTGTATGCATAATAAAGCTAAAAAGGCTCGAAGAGCCAAATTTATCTTCGTACATAAATTTTATAGGTGTAAGTAATTGTTTTTTTTCCACCCGGTTTTAGTTTCACATCCCACCTTGTGTCATTTAGTTTATTTTTACTATTCCATGATTTTAGCTTACTGGTTTTTTTGTGAAGATGACTTGATTTTAAAATTTCACCTGTTATCATTCTTTTTATTTCTAAGTTAATAGCTTTATTTTTAAAATTTTCTATCCTAATTTCACTTTCTACAGTAATTAAATCATGATATTCAATAGCTCTCTCTTTTCGGCTTATTTCTTTTTCATTATCAATTACCGAAATATCAGGCGAAATAGTTGTTTTAACAGTTGTTTTTATACCCGAAGGTGTATAGTATAAATAGTTTTGACTAACAGGTTTATAGTAATTATTCTCTCTTCTCATAATAAATGCAACACCAGTTGTAAAAGGTGTTTTAGTAATGTTTTTGAAACGCATGGAATGCCATACCTTATTTTGCGACGAATTTGAAGACGAATTGTTATACCTTCTGTAATTGTTTGTATTTTCCGATAAATCAACAGAATATATTTGCTCAAATTCTACATTACACGAAAGTAGTTCAAAGAAAGCACGTTCTTTAGCTTTAAGATTTACATTAGGAATTTTATAGAAAAACAAGCCTTCATCGGTGCTACCTTTTGCTTTAAAGGTACTTTCATTGTCTGACGATTCATTTGAATTATTGGAATAATTATACATTGATTGAGAAGTAACAGCATTCGACATACTTATTCGCTGCCTTCTTTGCGAACTATTTCCATTTATTGACCTTATAAAATCTTCAACTTTTTGTCCTGATGTAAAAGAAGCCTCAACATGTGAAAATGAAAATGATGGAACACCTACAACAAAATTAATATCAGTATTTTCAATGTCTTCAATATCATTTACAACATTGGCTCTTAGGCTTATTTCAGCTTTATTTTCGCCTGTAACTCGAATATAGTAATTTGGAGTCCATGTAATGCCTTTTTGCATATACATTAAACTTATTTTCTGATTATTTTGGGCTTTTGCCAAATCAATTTTTATCATATCCGATACTTTTTTCTCCTGATATGATAACAAAGGGCGTGATTTAAATGTAATATTTTTAACCTTTGCTGGACTAGTTGTAATCCATGTATCTTTTGTTTTAAACACAAGCAAATCAGATTTTAATATTTCAATTTTACCTGTTTGTGCTTTATTATAGTCCTCAATTGTGAGCGACATTGTTTTTGTTTTATTAGCCAACATCATTGAGTATATATTTTCAGCTTTTTGATTGGTTTGCAAAGTGTCTGAATATGTTCCTATTTTCTTAATTTCGTTATTATCAGCATTGAACCAAATTGTACCAAAAAGTACTTTATTTTCCGAAATTGGTAGTTTTGTTATTATTCTTTTATCCTTGTCAGTGTTACTAACAATTTCTTTTTGGAAAAATGCTGTTCCGTTTTTAAAAACTGATACTGATTTAGTTTTAAACTTATCATTTGGAGAAAATGGTTCCTGTCCAGAAAAAAACAAGTAAACTGCCAATATTAATAATTTTTTCATGTGTATATTATTTAAAAGTAAGGTGTAAATAGTATTACAAAAGTTATTTGGCATTTATTTTTCACAATTAACTATATAATGGTAGTTTGTGAAAATACGTAAGCCACATTAAATTAGGTCGAAGACCTTACTATTAATAAAATACCTTATTTAAGATACTTTGAAAGTATTTCAGCAAAAAGTTTAATATTTATAGGTTTTGAAACAAATTCATCACAGCCTGCTTTTAGAGCATTGCTTTTATCTTCAGTTGTTGAGAATGCAGTTTGTGCAATAATTGGTAATTTAGGTCTAAATGATTTTATAAGCATGCTTGCTTCAAAACCATTCATTATGGGCATTTTTAAATCCATTAAAACTAGGGTAATATCATTTTTCTCTTTGCATATCTCCACAGCTTCCTTTCCATTTTTTGCATGTATAACTTTAATTTTTTTATTATAATCATTAATTAATATTTCTAAATAAAGATAGTTGATATTCTCATCTTCTACTACTAATACAGTGTATTTATTTTTTTTGTTAGAGATTTTTTTATTTTTTATTTTACTATCCAATAATACAGGTTTATAAGGAATTGTAATATAAAAAATAGCTCCTTTACCTTTTTCAGATTCTACAGATATTTTACCTCCAATTAACTCTATATTTTCTTTTGCAATTGATAAACCCAGTCCCAAGCCTCCTCTTTTTTGTGTTATATCTTTTTCTTCTTGAGAAAAGCGTTTAAAAATAATTTTTTGTTTTTCAGGTCTAATACCTATTCCAGTGTCTTTCACATATATTTGTAATTTATTATCTACAAGATTGTAACCAAATTCAATATATCCACTATTTGTAAATTTAATAGCATTATTAATCAAGTTACTTATTACTTTGTTTAGTATATTTTTATCAGTAATTATAATACTTTTTTTATTAGATAATCCTTTTTTAAGATATAATGGAATTTTGTTTTCTTTGGCTTTAACTTCAAAAACAGAAAACAATTCTGTTAAAAAATTATTTAAAGAAAGTTTTTCTTCAAAAGTTTTAACTTGTTTTGTACCTAATTTTGATATTTCCAAAATATCATCAATAATTTGTAATAATTGATTACCGCTACTATGAATTATTTTTATAAAATATTTACGTTTTTCATTTGATAAATTCTCTTTAGCTAATAAACTCGAAAAACCTAAAATTCCATTCATTGGAGTTCTTATTTCATGAGACATATTGTTTATAAATTCAGTTTTCAATCTGTCACTTTCTTCTGCTCTTTTTTTTGCAGAAATTAATTTTTTATTTATTAAACTAATTTCTTTATTATTTTCTAATAGTTCATCGTTTGTAGCAATATATTTTTCATTTAAAGCAATATATTTATTATTTTGTTCTTTTAATTTTTGTTCTATATTTATGTGTAAAGTAATATCTAATGCCATACCTATTATTCCAGAAATATTACCTTCTGAATCTAAGTTAGGTGAAAAGAAAGCTTCAAAAAAAAGTTCATCTAATTTTATAACACCTTCAAATGTAGTTCCATTTAAAGCCATTTTTATATTATCAATTATAATTGGATAATCTTTATATAAGTCAAATACTGATAAACCGACTACTTCACCAGACTTTAACCCTAATGTTTTCAGCATTTTACCTTCTGATAAAAGCATTTTGCCATTTATATCTATCATAAAAATAATAGGGGTACTATTAGTCACAATAGTTCGAAAGCGAGCTTCGCTTTCTTTAAAAGAATCTTCTATTTTTTTGTGTTCAGTAATATCTTTGTTTACTCCCCTGTAACCAATAAGATTGTTCCTTTTGTCGAAAATAGGTCTACCGTTTGTCTGATTACATACTAAGTGTCCGTTTTTATGAATTGTCCAATTCTCAAAATCTATAACTTTCTTTTGCTTTGAAATAGTTTCAGAGAAATAAAGAATAACCCTTTGTTTTTCTGCATCATGCATTAAATCAAAGAGAGGTTTACCTATGATTTCACTTGGTTCGTAACCAAGTATAGATTTTATTTTTCCTGATACATAGGTAAAATTACCACTATTGTCTACTTCCCAAAGCCAATCATTGCTAATCAAGATGATGTCTTTTAGTCTTTTTTCTTTTTCCTCAATTTTTTGTACGGCTGCTAATAATTCCTTATTAGTTTCTTTTAAACTATCAGTAGTTGCAAGCAATTCTTCGTTGGTAGCATGTAGTTCTTGCTCCGTATCTTTTCTTATTGTAATGTCTTCTTTAATTGCTAAATAGTTTATTATTTCATTTTTGTCATTTTTTATAGGAGTAATAGTAACTTGTTCCCAAAACAAATTACCATATTTTGTTTTATTACAAAATTCACCTTTCCATATTTCTCCTTTTGTAATAGTTTTCCATAAATCTATATAATATTGTAATGCTTGTTTTTGGGCATTAAGTATTCTTGGGTTTTTGCCTTTTACTTCATTTTCTGTATAGCCAGTTATATCCAAAAATTTTGAGTTAACATACTCAATATTACCATCTAAATCGGTAATAATAATAGAGTTTGCACTTTGTTCTACAGCTACCGATAGTTTTTTTATTTCTTTTTGTGAGTTTACTTGTTCGGTTATATCATTTGTGAAAAGTACAAAACCGACAAGTTTTTCTTTGAAATCCCAAATCCCACTTACTATTGATTTAAAATGCTTT
Source organism: Bacteroidales bacterium (assembly GCA_029938185.1). GTDB lineage: Bacteria > Bacteroidota > Bacteroidia > Bacteroidales > JAOZVK01 > JAOZVK01. Next base: position 7,271 of record JAOZVK010000157.1, read on the forward strand.
ATACCTTCATCTGTATTACTATTTACATAATATTCATATTTTCCTTTTTCACGAACAATTTTAATAGCATTTTCTATTTTCGAAAATTCAATATTTTCCATAGCATGAATCTCTGTCAGATTTTTTCCTATTATATCATTTTTTTTATATCCAAAAATATGTTCAGCCCTACTATTAAAATAAGTAATATTCAAATTAATATCTGTTGCAGCAACAGACATTTCGGTTGAAGAATGAAGAATATTATCTAACAATGCTTGTGTTGTTTTTGAATTATCAGCTAATTCTTTTCGTAGTTTTTTTAGCTCTTTCTCTAACTCTTGATATGTTGGTTTTTTGCTCATTACTTTATTAGATGTAAACAATTGTATACAAAGGCTATGATAGTCATTTTTTTATAAATCAATACTTGTACAAAATTTAAAATACAAATATAGTCAATATTATTAGTTTTTGTGTTCATTGTTATATAAAAAAACAATACATTTGTTTCCATAACAGAATGCGTAAGCAAGATTAAAAAGGTCGAAAACCCAAATATTATTTTTATATTATGAACAAATTTATAATTACAAGCATATTATTATTATGCAATATTTTTTTACTTTCAGCTCAAAAACCAATATTGTTAAAACAAAACCATATTGTTAATAGAACAATTAAATTACTTAAAAAAGATAAAGCTTTACGAAATGCTCAATTTTCTTTTTATGCAATTGATATTAATTCAGGTGAAACTGTTGCAGCACACAATCATGAAATGAGTTTGATGCCTGCGTCTACTATGAAAATCATATCGTCAGCAACAGCACTGGAAATATTAGGACCAAAATATAGATTTAAAACAACAATAGAATACGATGGTACTATTGATACTGTAAAAAAAATATTATATGGAAATATTTATATAAAAGGAAGTGGAGACCCTTCGCTTGGTTCAAAATATTTTAGTTCAACTTCAAAAAAGCAATTTTTAAACAACTGGGTCGATGCAATAAAAAAAGCTAATATTGATTCAGTTGATGGATATATTATAGGTGATGCTCAATTGTATAGCGAAGATATGACTCCCGGTACCTGGGCTTACGAAGATGTAGCCAACTATTATGGAGCAGGTGCGTGTGGTTTAACAATATATGACAATTCGTATACTATTCATTTTAGGTCAAACAAAAATAATGGAGGAAGAACCAAAATAACCAAGATACAGCCACATATTCCCAATATATTGTTCGACAATAAAGTTAGAGCATCAAATAAAAGGTATGACAACGCTTATATTTTTGGAACACAATACAGTAATAACAGAACCATTAAAGGAACAATTCCTAAAGCAAGAAGTGATTTTAGAATAAGGGGCTCAATTCCAAACCCAAGCTATTTTGCTGCATATGAGTTGAAAAAGCATCTAAAAAAAGCCAATATTAGAACAAAATATATTGCTACGAGTATCAGACAATTAAAACGTAATAAAATATACACCAAAAAGAAACGAAAAATTCTGTACACCACTCTATCTCCTACATACAGCGAAATAATGTATAAAACAAATCAGAAAAGTATCAATTTGTTTGCAGAGCATTTTCTTAATCATGTTGGTTTAGCAAGATATTCAATGGCTCAAACTGATTCGGGAGCTAAAGCCATTGAACAATTTTGGCAAAAAAAAGGTTTAGACACCGAAGGATTTTATTTATTTGACGGTAGTGGATTATCAAGAAGCAATGGAGTTGCTGCAGTACATTTAGTTTTTATATTAAAATATATGAAATTAAAAAGTCGTTATTTTAATGATTTTTATAAATCTCTACCAATAGCTGGTAAAACAGGAACCTTGCGTTCTTTGTGTAAAGGCACTGTGGCTCAAGGCAATTTAAGAGCAAAAAGTGGCTCAATCAGACGAGTAAGAGCATATGCAGGATATGTTAAAACACGGTCGGGACGCAAGTTGGCATTTTCAATGAATATTAGTAATTATACATGTTCATCGCGTAGTGCTCGAAAAAAACTTCAAAGTTTAATGGTTGCAATGGCAAAATTGAATATATAAGGTCTTCGACCTATTTAAAGTGGCTAGCGACAAAACATAACATGCATCGCCCTATGAAAACAAAACAACGATAAACATTAGCTCTGAAAGAGCGATACAAAAATGAAAATAAAAATTGTTCTGCTCTTTCAGAGCTATAATGAAAACGATGAAAAATGAAACTTGCCAAATTTACCCTAAACAAAGAAAAATACTACAAGAGATTTTAACAGAAACAAATGAAAAAGAATTTCGTGTAAATTTTAATTGAAAAGTATCAAGTTTTGACTGCAAAAACTTTTATTTTTAATGAAATTGATTTTACTTTCCTATTTATTGTAACACGTAAATTTACAGTTCTTGAACCATCCTTGTTACACCAATCAGTACGTAGAATAATTTTTATAAACATTCATTTTTATAATATTTAATGTTAAACAAAATATTATTATAAATGAATAAACATACTTCAATCCAATATAACCCCAAGTGTTATTAAATTAAAAATGAGACAATTGAATCGCTTCTATAATTGTCTCACTATCAAAGTGGTATCGCCTGTGCCTACATAATGGATTTCCCTATGAGAAATGATAGTTATAAATTTTGTATTATCTCTTCTGTAAGTCCTGTTGATGCTTGTATTTGTTTTGTTGTTGCACCAAGTTGTTTCATTAGTTTTGCATTGTTTAGTATTGTTTGTTTGTTTTGTTCGAGTTCTTGTTTATTTTGTTCAATCTGTTTAAGTTGTTCAATTTTTTTCTTCCCTTTTTTAATTCCATTTTCCCAGGCATATACACATACATTCTGAATATCTCTAACATCTTTTAATACTGAATTAAATTTCGCAGGACTTTTTTCTTCAAAATCTGAATTGCTTAAAAAATCATATATTTCTGTAAAAATATCCATATCAACATATCTGTCTCCATTCTTATCAAAAAAAATGTCTAATTTTTTATTTACCCAATTAGTATAATCCATTTTTGTTTTTATTGTTAGTTATAAATTTTGTATTTGTTCTTCTGTAAGTCCTGTTGATGCTTGTATTTGTTTTGTTGGAATACCTGCTTGTTTCATTAGTTTGGCACTATGTATAAGAGCTTCTTTGTTTTGTTCAAGTTCTTGTTTATTTTGTTCAAGTTTTTCTTTGTTTTGTTCAAGTTTTTGATTTTTTTGTTCAAGTTCTTGTTTGTTTTGTTCAAGTTCTTGGTTTTTTTGTTCAATTATTGGCATTAATCTTTTTTCAGTTTCTTCTTTCCCTTTTTTAATTCCTTTTTTTAGTCCATACTTTTCAGAATAGTTAATTACATTGG
>JAOZVK010000624.1 GCA_029938185.1 Bacteroidales bacterium
TTCTGGCGTAAACAAAATTGTTAATTGTCCATTATTCATTGTTAATTACTTATAAATAAATATAACCTTTTTTAAATTCAAATTATCAAAAAGAGATAAATTATTTAAATAAAAATTAGAATTAGTAATTCATAGGTAATATATTGTTTTTTTTATAAATTTATAAAAAAATTAAATTGGGTGGAGTAAAAAAAAAGTAATATTTTATCGTTTTTTTTAATAATCAACAATGTTATATGTTAAATAATAAATAGTTACGTGTTAGCATGACTGCGATGAGGCGTTGCCTTGTGCTAATGCTTAAATCCTTTCAGCTAATAGGATTGATTTTATCCTGTTACGAAGTATCTGATAAACAATATTATCCAGCTTTATGTTGGTAACCATAAATTACATACAAAAAACTTAATAATTTAGTTTTAAAAAACAAAAATACAAAATTAATAATTTGTTTCTAATTATTTTTTTTATCTTGCCGACTTTGAAGTAAATTGTCTTATGAAAATTAAAATAAAAAAATAATGACAGATAATTTAATATTACCAAACATTAGGCTATTTGTTTTTGGAACATTACGCAAAGGTGGAAGATTAGACTATTATATGGAAGGCACAAACTCTTTAGGTTTGTTTTATACAAAAGGACAACTTATGAAATCAGTAAATGGAAGTGCATATGTTGATTTAAAAGATGTAAGAGCTGCTACAATAGGAGAATTATACCATGTGAATTTTTATTGTTTGCAACGAATAAACCATTTAGAAAGTAGGTCAGGTGAATTTCCTACTGGTTACGATTTGAGTATAATTCCCATATGGTCTTACTATAAAAACAGAAATTTCACTTTTTGTGAAGACAAAAAACTAATTGCTTTATATTACAGAAGAAGAAATAAACCTATGAAAGTTCTTGGTGGCGATTGGATTAATAGGAAAAAACCAATGCAAGCAATTGAGAATTTTTTAACAAATGAGAATAAAAAAACTCTTCATCATAGAGATGTAACTAATTTTATGGTAGAGTATTTGAATTTGTAAGGTCTTCGACCTATTTATAGTTGCTTACGCATTAGTGTAAAGGCAACTTAATCAGAAAGTTATAAATAAGTAAATGTCAAAAAACATTTGTAACAGTACTTATAAGTAATTAACAATGAATAATGGACAATTAACAATTTTACTTACACCAGAATTACAATAAGTTACAACGTTACAAAGTGTCGATTTTATACAATGACCTACTTATATGTGTAATAAGTATAAAAAAAGGTTCAAAGATTAAACATTATAGCTTAATTTTTGCTATATTTAATTGTTATAAGATTTATTAATATTATATATTTATGAAATCCAAACTGCTTAGTATTCTTTTTTGGTCAATAGTATCGGCCGCATTTATTGGACCAGGAACAGTAACAACTGCAACAAAAGCAGGTGCAAACCATCAATTTGATTTACTATGGGCTTTAGTATTTTCAACATTTGCTTGTTTATTATTGCAAGAAGCAAGTGCTCGGATTACAATATATTCGGGCATGAATTTAGGAGAAGCAATTGCAAAACAATTTGAAAACAGGTCAAGCAAAACGCTCGTATTTGTCTTAATTACTGGAGCTATAATACTGGGGTCGGCAGCCTACGAAACTGGTAATATTCTTGGCTCTATTGAAGGATTAGTTCTAATATTTGATATTCCTAAAAAGGTATTAGTAATTGCAATTGGGATAATGGCAGCAATAGCATTGAGTCTTCGTTCTTTACATTCTATAGCTCAATTTTTGGGAGGTGTTGTTTTTGTTATGGGGATTGCTTTTTTTACTACTGCACTAACTTTGAAACCAGATATTTCTGCAATTATAAAAGGTAGTATAATGCCTTCAATACCTGATTCTACAGGAGCTGGTTTATTAGTACTTGGATTGATTGGAACTACGGTTGTTCCTTATGATTTATTTTTAGGTTCGGGAGTACTTGATAAAAAACAACAAATAAACGACATGAGGTTTGGTTTGTCAATAGCTGTTATTCTTGGTGGTGTTATTTCAATGGCAATTATGACAGTAGGTACTGTAATAACTACTGAGTTTTCGTATGAAGCACTCGCAGCTGCATTAACAAATAGACTTGGACCATGGGCAGTTTATATTTTTGGAATAGGAATGTTTGCGGCAGGATTTTCATCGGCAATAACGGCTCCACTTGCATCAGCAATAACAGCAAGAAGTATTTTTGGTTCAAAAAAAGATAGCAAATGGAGGACTAAAACTTTATATTTTAAACTTGTTGCTGCGGGTGTTTTACTAACTGGTTTAGGTTTTGGACTTGCAGAAGTAAAACCAATTCCTGCAATAATTTTGGCACAAGCTCTAAATGGTTTTATATTACCTTTTATTAGTATATTTTTGATTCTCGTAATAAACGACCCTAAACTTATGGGCGAAAAACGTACAAATAGTATATATTTGAATATTTTGATGGCAATTGTTGTTTGGGTAACATTAATTCTCGGCTTCATAAATATACTAAAAGCATCAAGCAAAGCAATGGGTTTTTCATTACCAAACGAAAATATGTTAATTACAATATTAGGAGTTGCAGCTTTAGTAATAACTTTTGTTGTAACATATAAAATTTTCAGAAGAAACATTCAAATGATTTTAGCAAATGATGAAAAACAAATAATTAAGTAAGGAATTGTTAAAAAATAACTTTCCAATTTATTTTTTAAAATACTTATAAGTAATTAACAATGGACTAAGAACAATTTTGTTTACACTTGATAAACAGCATAATATAAAAAACAAAAGTGTCAATTTTATATGATGACCTAACTTATTAGGTGTAAACTGGTCTTATAAAAATTAATAAATTACAACAATATTATTAGTTCTTATTTAATTCTTTTTATTATTGTGTTGCTTTTGCCCTCAGGGCAAAAAAACGTACTAACGAAATATAGGCTACCCGTCAGAAGTTGGACAGTCTTGTTTATCAGGTATTTTGTAAAAGGGTAAAAACCAATCCTGTAAATCCTGTCAAAAAATAAAATAATGTCCAATACT
>JAOZVK010000158.1 GCA_029938185.1 Bacteroidales bacterium
TTAATAATTGATAACAGTTTGTTAATGTTAAAACTATAACCGTTTAGAGTATAAGGTCTTCGACCTATTTATAGTTGCTTACGCATTAGTACAAGGACAAATTAATCAGCAAGTTATGAATAGTTAAATGTCGAAAAACTTTTGTAACAGTACTTATAAGTGTTATTAAATAGGTTGAAGACCTTAATCTTTAATGCACCTTACAGAAAATCCATTTTTTCTGTTTCCGCTATCTAAGAGTATTTTTCCGTTTTTGTAGAATAATCTACAGTACCATGCATAATCTTTATTATCTATAGTGCTAGTCCAAAAAAAAGCATTTCTTTCTTGACTATAAAATTTTTTTTCTTCAGAATATCTGTAACCTCCTGGAAATATTGTAAATTTACTGGAATTTGTTGCATCATTGTTTGGTTTTTTCCATCCCCAAAGCGATTTTAGTTTTCCTCCTGCTATTTTTTCTCCTCCTAAGTAATTTATCAGTTTTTCCCAATCACTTTTTGATGGTAAGTGCCAACCATTGGGGCATATTTTTTTTTTGCTTAAATTGTTATAAAGTCTTCCATATTTTCTACAATTCTCCATTTTATTTTTGTAACACCAAGAGTTGGTATGTCCAATGTTGTATTTTAGATTTTCTGCCATCCATGTTTGTTGTCCAATTTTTATTATTTTATAAGTTTTACCATCTCTAAAGTCTTTAAATTTTGTTGGACTTTTTTGTTCTTTAATATTTTTTTTTAGATTAACATTTACTATGCTTTGCGTTTTTTTATTTATTGTAATTTTTTTATTCCACTTTGCACTTTTATCACGGCTAACTGCAGATATTGAGTGTTCTCCAAATATAAGCATTATTTTTCTTCCATCATCAGCTTGCATACTAATTTTTTGCTTTCCATTAATATCAATATCACAGTCCATATCAACAATAATCAACACTGGAGCTTTTTGTATTATTTTTGATTTTAGTCTTGTTGTAATTTTATAAGTTTTATTTTCTTTAATATTTATTTTTGTAGACCATTTATATTTACCATCTTTTGTAGTTGCTTTTAAAAAATGTTCGCCTAAACTAATAGATAATGAGAACTTTTCATCTTTTGATAAAATTTCGTTCTTTTCAAAATCAATAGTAAGTTTACAATCCATATCAGCTATAATGATAAGAGTTGCATTCTTAGTTTCTGGTTTTTCTAATTTTGGATATATTTTAAATTGCTTTGCTGATGTTAAATTAATTTTTCTTTTCCATTTACTTTTACCGTCAATTGACATAACATCAATAAAATGCTCTCCTAAACTAAGTTTAAATTCTTTACTTTTACCTTTCAATATAGTAACTCTTGCTTCAAAATCAATACTCACTTTACAATCAACATCTGCTATTATTAAGATGCTTGCTTCACTTTGCATATTTTTAGATTGTTTAGTAAGCTTTGAATATTTTATAATAGCGTTACTTTTGTTTATACATATCAGGCTAATAATAAATAAAATAATTATTTCCTTTTTCATGTCTTATTATTTTTATCTTTATAAAGTTTAATATTAAGATACTTCAATCTATTTTAAATAGCTCGAATATCTTAAAATTAAACCTTACTAATATAGGAAATGACGAATTATAAATTACGAATTACGAATTGGTTTTCACCTAAATATAAGTATAAACCAATTCGTAATTTATAATTCGTAATTTCCTAAGCAACATTAAATAGGTCGAAGACCTTATTTTTTGATATAATAATCGTAGATATAATCTTCATTCATATCGTTTATTATTATATTTTTAAATGAGCTAAGTTCGTATGATTCTTTACTTTCATTATATGATATTTGTAAAACTTCGGAAGGAAAGCTAAATCCATTTATATTCTGATATTTTTTAAAAAATTGTTTTCTCAAAATCATACCATCTGGACTAAAAAAAATAATACCATATAGTTTTTTATTTTTGTTTGAAACAATAATCCTACCATAAATTTTGGAGTATAGTTGTGGAGGGTCCCATGTTGTAATAACCATACCTTTCGACTGTTGAACTTTTGATATTGTAAATGGTGATTTATCAAGTCCGTAGTTGGATAGATTTCCTGATAGTGCAATATGAAAAATTGTAAACTCAACTATTGCTGGTAGACTTTTTCTACTTGTAACTTTATTATTAACAATATGATACATGTTTGTATCTACTGATACCCAATCCGATTTTTCTGGATATTTAATTTTATATACTATTTTTTTTATAGTTTTATCATAATAAACTTTTCCCATTGTTAGTTGTGATTTTCCATTAAATCCTTTTGCTTTAATAGAAAAATCGGCTTTAATTCTGAAAAAAGCTTGTGAAAAACTTATATTTGAAAATAAAGTGATTAATATAATTAGCGTTATTCTTATTAACATTGTATTTTAAATTTATTTAGATATAAGCAAAAAGGCTCGATGAGCCTTTTAGTGTTTTTAATACCAATTCCAAAGAAATTGACCTCCTATACCAAGTACTACGTATATAGGTGTTGATATAGCGCATCCCCAGAATGCATCTGTTGTTTGTTTTTTGCTTCGGTCAGTAAAAGCCCATACCATTAGTACACCAACTGGTCCAAAAAAACAGCCCCAACAAAAAGAGGGTATCCCCATAGGTGTGTCATCTGACAGACAAAAAGACATATCCAAAGCCATATTTGTAACTAAAGAATTTTTGTTATTTAACATTTCGGATAAAGTAATACCTTGATTATTATTTACATAATTCTCAAGTTCATTTAATTCGTTTAATTCTGTATTAATTTTTGATTCATCATATTCAAATAAATCAGCATCGTTTGCAAACAATGAATTGGTTATAAATAGAATTAATACTCCTGTAATCAATAAAACTTTTTTCATTAGTATATAATTTTAATTAATAATGTGCAAAATAGATTTTTTTTAGAAAAAACCTTATATATATTCAACATAAATTGTGAATTTTTATTTTAGTTCTTGATGTTATTTTATATTTTTTTATCTTTTTGAGCCTTATGCATAAATATTTTTACGACTTTTTATTATAAGTTGTTTAAATATTAAAAATTTGTGTATTAAGAAACTTTGTGAGTTTTTTTTAACTTGTAATCAATTTTACAAAAAAATGATAAATTATTATCACTTTTTCATTTCGTTTGTGCCTTGCTACGCCCACTTTTATGTCTGTATTAATATCGGGATTGTTTGAAATATCGGTAAAATCTAAAAATGTATGTTCGTAGTTTATCGTTTGTATATAAGTGGTATATTTTTGCCAATTTTTCATAAAATTTTTATCACTATAAATAATAATATAATTTTCGGGCAGTCCATTTACATCGTAATTAAATATTTTTAGAATATGATTTTTTATTTTTGTTCTATCAAAATCGTGTAAATTGAATGCTTCACAAATGGCAAATGTAATGCCTTTTTCATCTTCAATTTTTATATCAATTTCGCCGGGCTGTGTTTTCGCAATTCCCCATTTTGTTTGGTCTTTTACTCTGAAATTTTTATTTGTCAGCATAGTAGCAACAAAACTATTTCTACTATCTTCATATTTTTGAATACTTAGCGATAAGCCTTGAAGTTGTTTTAAAGCCATTAATAAATAATCAAAAAGTGCTTTTTGTTCACCTTCGCCATTTATTTTTCCGAGTAATCTGTTTATTAAGATATCTTCAAAACTATTTTGACATTCTATTGTCTTTTTCCCTTTCTCTAATGCTTTGTTTAATTTATTAAAAGCAAAAAAATGTGGTTCTTTACTGCTTTTACATTCATCGCAAATACAATGTGTCAATAATTCTACTGGTGGATTTTTGAGTGTTTTATGAATATTATCTATTTCATATCTGATAATACCAAATAAATCTTGTTTATTTTTTCCTCTTACTTTTACTTTAACGTATCGTTCAAATTTTTTAATTGTAATAATTGCTTCGGCATTTTCTCGCTTAATAATAACTCCATGCAGCCAATATAAATCATCTTTTATATAATCGTGCATTCTGACAATCAAGCGTGTAATTACACCAGCCGGCACAAATTTGTATCTATATTCAAACCAAAAATTATCGGTATCGTCCCAAATTATATCGGGTTGAGTTGGTGGCAAAAGTTCAGGAACGATATAATCGCCTCCATTTGGAAGTAGAAAACAAAGCTCAAACTTTTTCATTAATTCTATTAAAAAAGTGAATTTATCATCAGGATAGTCTTTCCAAATATTTTTTAATTGTGTATAATTAAATTTCCCTCTATTATCAATTACTTCTTTTGTGTCAATTATTTTATATACCGCTTTAGTTGCCCACTCAGGATTTAGAAAAATTAGATTTCGTAAAATATCATTATCTTGAAAATGCAAAAATATACCCAAGTCATGAAAATAATTGCTCAAATGAATAGCTTGCTCATAATCAATATTATACGATTTGCAAACAGATAAATATTCGTCTAATTGTATATAGTTTTGTTGTCTATTTTTTAAATTATCCCGAATATCTATCCAAACTTTTGGTAATTGTTCTCCGATATGAGCTTGTTTATTTATTTCTTTTTGAATAATTTCTTCGAGTTCGTTTATCCCGATTTTATCTTTGGCACTTACTTTATAAAAACCAACTATATTTGGAAAATACTCTTGCATATATTTTTCATCTACGAGGCTTGTTCTTTGGTCTATTTTATTTTGAACAATAATAATAGGCGAATTTTTACTTAACAAACTAACAATGTGTAACCAATAATCAAAACTTGCAAGGTTTGGCATCATATGGTCTATTCTTGCGTCCCAAACTAACAGGTAAATAGAACGTTTACTAAGAAAAAATTGATGCGTAGAATGATAAATTTCTTGTCCACCAAAATCCCAAATATTTATTTTTAATTCACCATTATTTTCAGTTTTTAATTTCCAGCGTTTTATTTCGATTCCTTCTGTTGATAGTTCGTCTCCGTTATATTTATTATATACTAATCGTTTCATTAACGATGTTTTTCCAACAGCTCCGTAACCAACAAGTAGTAATTTTGTTTCATATAAATTTACTGTTCCTTTTTCGAGTTCTGCAAGATAGTTTTTTATTGCTTCTTTGCCTTGTTGGACTATTTCTATGGGGATATTTTCGTTAAGACGATTTTCTATTTGTTGAGTTTTTTGTGGTTTCATGAAAATAAAATTAGATATTAAAATTATAACTGCCTTTGAGCGTAGTTTCCATTGTTTATTAAGTTTTGGATAAAGAGTTAAAAGTTCTTACGGAGTAATCAATTTTACAAAAAAGTGGTAAATTTTTATTACTTTTTTATTGCGTTTGTGCCTTGCAACGCCCACTTTTATGTCTGTATTAATATCTGGATTGTTTGAAATATCGGTAAAATCTAAAAATGCGTGTTCGTAATTTATCGTTTGTATATAAGTGGTATATTTTTGCCAATTTTGCATGAAATTTTTTTCACTATAAACAATAATATAGTTTTCGGGCAGTCCATTTACATCGTAATTAAATATTTTTAGAATATGATTTTTTATTTTTGTTCTATCAAAATCGTGTAAATTGAATGCTTCACAAATGGCAAATGTAATGCCTTTTTCATCTTCAATTTTTATATCAATTTCGCCGGGCTGTGTTTTCGCAATTCCCCATTTTGTTTGGTCTTTTACTCTGAAATTTTTATTTGTCAGCATAGTAGCAACAAAACTATTTCTACTATCTTCATATTTTTGAATACTTAGCGATAAGCCTTGAAGTTGTTTTAAAGCCATTAATAAATAATCAAAAAGTGCTTTTTGTTCACCTTCGCCATTTATTTTTCCGAGTAATCTGTTTATTAAGATATCTTCAAAACTATTTTGACATTCTATTGTCTTTTTCCCTTTCTCTAATGCTTTGTTTAATTTATTAAAAGCAAAAAAATGTGGTTCTTTACTGCTTTTACATTCATCGCAAATACAATGTGTCAATAATTCTACTGGTGGATTTTTGAGTGTTTTATGAATATTATCTATTTCATATCTGATAATACCAAATAAATCTTGTTTATTTTTTCCTCTTACTTTTACTTTAACGTATCGTTCAAATTTTTTAATTGTAATAATTGCTTCGGCATTTTCTCGCTTAATAATAACTCCATGCAGCCAATATAAATCATCTTTTATATAATCGTGCATTCTGACAATCAAGCGTGTAATTACACCAGCCGGCACAAATTTGTATCTATATTCAAACCAAAAATTATCGGTATCGTCCCAAATTATATCGGGTTGAGTTGGTGGCAAAAGTTCAGGAACGATATAATCGCCTCCATTTGGAAGTAGAAAACAAAGCTCAAACTTTTTCATTAATTCTATTAAAAAAGTGAATTTATCATCAGGATAGTCTTTCCAAATATTTTTTAATTGTGTATAATTAAATTTCCCTCTATTATCAATTACTTCTTTTGTGTCAATTATTTTATATACCGCTTTAGTTGCCCACTCAGGATTTAGAAAAATTAGATTTCGTAAAATATCATTATCTTGAAAATGCAAAAATATACCCAAGTCATGAAAATAATTGCTCAAATGAATAGCTTGCTCATAATCAATATTATACGATTTGCAAACAGATAAATATTCGTCTAATTGTATATAGTTTTGTTGTCTATTTTTTAAATTATCCCGAATATCTATCCAAACTTTTGGTAATTGTTCTCCGATATGAGCTTGTTTATTTATTTCTTTTTGAATAATTTCTTCGAGTTCGTTTATCCCGATTTTATCTTTGGCACTTACTTTATAAAAACCAACTATATTTGGAAAATACTCTTGCATATATTTTTCATCTACGAGGCTTGTTCTTTGGTCTATTTTATTTTGAACAATAATAATAGGCGAATTTTTACTTAACAAACTAACAATGTGTAACCAATAATCAAAACTTGCAAGGTTTGGCATCATATGGTCTATTCTTGCGTCCCAAACTAACAGGTAAATAGAACGTTTACTAAGAAAAAATTGATGCGTAGAATGATAAATTTCTTGTCCACCAAAATCCCAAATATTTATTTTTAATTCACCATTATTTTCAGTTTTTAATTTCCAGCGTTTTATTTCGATTCCTTCTGTTGATAGTTCGTCTCCGTTATATTTATTATATACTAATCGTTTCATTAACGATGTTTTTCCAACAGCTCCGTAACCAACAAGTAGTAATTTTGTTTCATATAAATTTACTGTTCCTTTTTCGAGTTCTGCAAGATAGTTTTTTATTGCTTCTTTGCCTTGTTGGACGATTTCTATGGGTAGAGTTTCTATTGGATTATTTTCAATTTGTTGAGTTTTTTGTGGTTTCATGTGAAATTGTTTAATGTTGCTTGCGCATTTTATTTTTTTTTGTTCCCCGTATTTCGCTTTGCTTCATACGGGGCTAACAATAGATATCGTCCTTACGGACTTTTGGCACAGTTTGCAGAGTTTGACTTAATAAAAACTCAGTGCTACTCTGTGAAATTTTACTCTGTGGTTAAAACTATAATACAAAAAAGCCTATTTTTTTAAATCATAGCCCAAAGTTTTTCCTTTTTTAGTAGCAGGAATTCCATCTGTCATCCAAATTGGAGCGGGTTTTCCTTTAAGGTAATGGTCAAAAAACTGTTTCATTCTTATACTTAAATCGTAAGTGTTAGGGCTTTTTGCTCTTTCATTGTGCGGTGCACCATTGTAGTTTAATAACCAAACTGGTTTGCCTAATCGTCTTAATGCTACAAAATATTCAATACCTTGATACCAAGGTACAGCACCATCATTATCATTATGTCTTATTAATAATGGGGTATTTACTTTGGGAGCATAAAAAATAGGAGAATTTTCGATATAATGAAATGGTTTTTCCCATAATGTTCCTCCAATTCGGCTTTGTGTTTGTTCGTACTGAAACATTCTACTCATACCAGACTTCCATCTTATTCCACCATAAGCACTTGTCATGTTTGTAACTGGTGCTCCTGCCGATGCAGCTTTATACAAATTAGTTTTTGTTATTATATAAGCTACTTGGTATCCTCCCCAGCTTTGCCCTTGTATTCCAATATTATTTTTATCTATATAACTATATTTAGTGAGATTAAGTGTTCCACTAACTACATAGTTAAAAGAACTTTCGCCAGGATAGCCTGTTTTATATCTAATATTAGGCATGAAAACAATATAACCATTGCTGGTATAAAATGATGGATTTATAATAGAGCGACTTGGTTTTGGTACATAATGTCTGTGGAGGTCATCAGTATGTAATCTGTAAAAATAAACAATAACTGGATATTTTTTTTTAGGATCAAAGTTTTCAGGTTTATATAATAATCCGCTTTCTTTTTTACCATCAAAATTTAACCAATTAACAATTTCTACATTACCCCAAATATATTTTTTTTGTTGAGGATTTGCATTTGAAACTTTTTTTCGTTTTGATAAATCTATATTACTATACCACAAATCCCCAAATGTTTTAAAGTTTTCTTTTTTCCAAATTATTTTATTGGATTTTTTAGCTTTTGATACTGATGAAAAACTATAATCATCTATTACTAATTTTTTTAATCCTTTTTTTGGGCTTATTAAATAAAAGCCAGATTGTTTATTTTTTTTATTAAATGCCTTTAGTAGAAGATTATTAGTAATATCTATATATTTTGTTTTTCTATCAATTCGTATATTTCTAAAAACGATGTTATTTTTTTTTCCAGTTTGATTTGTAAGACATTTAGCATTTTTTTTGCCACTTGGGTCAAGCATCCATATATCAAACTTACTGTAAACCAAAAAATACTCATCGTTTTTTGTCCAACCAGCAAAATAATAAGGATTTGGTGCATCTGGATAATCATCTTCATCATTATAAAATATTGATGGAATATTTTTTGTCAGATTTTTTGTGATTTTATTAGCTATAGAATAGCTATACCAACTACTATCAGAATTTGAATACCAATATATATATTTACCAAATGGTGATATATTTGTATAGTCAATTACTTCTTTTTTAAACAATTTCTTTTCGCCTGTTTGTATATCTACAGTGTATATATCTCTGAAATAGGGTACAATCCACGAAAAACGCAAACGGTATGGTAGGTTCGAAATACCTAAAGCAATACTACTATTTCCATTTTGTAAAACTCTTATTTGAGGAATTTCTTTTGATGCAAGTTGTATTATTTTGTTTGAATTAATATGATATACAGCAAGATAATTTCTGGTTTTTTCTTTTTTAAGTTCTGCTAATTGCTGTGGTTGTAGTAATGGGTCTTTCCATGACCAAACATCTAATTTTACTTTTTCTTCGGGCAATAAAGTATCTTTTTTCTTTTTTTCAGGCTTGGGAGCTGTACCAAAATACAATTTACTATTATCTTTTGAAAAATATATCGAACCATGTACACTTATGCTCCAGTTCTTAGGCATTGTATTTTTTGAACTATTGTTTTTTAAACTTTTGGGAGTTTTTTGTTTTTTATCCCAATAAAACAAGTCATATATTTTGTTTTTAGTTGTATCTGTTGAAAACAAAAAAGCTAATTTTTCGCCATTATTACTGATTGATAATTTTTTAGCTAATCCTTTTTTATCAAAAATAACTAAACTTTTTTGTTGTTTTGTGTCAAAAGTATATATCGTTGATTTTAGTAAGCTATCGTTTTGTAATTTAACAAAGCTAATAAGTTGACCATTTTCGGATATATTGTATTCGCTAATATTATCAAACTTAAAGCTTTTTTTTGTTATTGGGTTATATATTACAAAGCTATTTGTTTTAGGAGCATTTTTATCAAATACTTTCTTTTTTTTTCTTTTCTTATCCTTTTTACTTTTTTTTATTTTTTTCTTTAAAGTATATGCAATCCAATCCGATTTTTCTTTTGATGTTTTATATGATTTTATATTTTTAATTTTTAATACTTTTTTCTCACCAAAAACCCATATTCCCAATGAATCCTTAGGAAGCTTATTTTTTTTTGTTTTTGCAAGTCTAAGTTTTCTAATAGTATCGTATTGGGGTTTTATCTTGAATATAATAAAATTTGAATTTGGAGATATTTTTGAGGAATACCCTCTGTCTATTATTTTTCTGATATTTTTGTTTGGACAAACAACAAGTAGTTTTCCATTACCTTTATATGGATTTTTTTCATATGCTATCCATTCACCATTATCCGATATTGACTGTTTTTTTATGTACTTCCAATTATTATATACTGAAAAATCTAAAGGTTTTTTACTATTTTGAGATGATAAAATACCAAAAGTAAATATTTGTAAAAATAAAATTATTATAAATTTGTTCATATTATTAATGTTTAAAAAATAGGAGTTTTTATTTAATTCTATCTGTAAAATTCATATTCGATTATTTTTTAGAAACAGTAAATCTATCAAGGTCATATCTTGTGTACCAATACAAATCTTGTGCAAGCAATAATGTTTCGCCTTTATAATATTTATCATCTTGCTTCAATTCACTATGTAAGGTTTTCGACCTATTTATAGTTGCTTACGTAAGGTCTTCGACCTATTTAATGTTGCTTACGCAAGATATATAATA
>JAOZVK010000159.1 GCA_029938185.1 Bacteroidales bacterium
ACTAATAAAAAACTTAAATAAGCTATTTTTGCTCGTATTTTTATAAGACCAGGCATGACCTATAAAATTGCTGACTTTATGGATGCACACTAAATTATATGAAACGAATAATATTATATTTTGTTACAAAATAATATTTTAATATTTCATTTGCAAATATTGGCAAATTTTTTAGTATATATAATATTTTGGTTTCTTTAAAACTTTAAATATCACTTATCTAAAAAGATAGTTTTATAGCTGATATTGAATTGATTAATATTAAAAATAAATTTATATTTTTTTTTAAAGAAACTTACCTTTTAATATTATAATATTTACAATATTTTGAAATACCACATTCTAAGCATTTTGGTTTTCTTGCCACACACACATATCTACCATGAAGAATAAGCCAATGATGAGCTTTAGCTATTAATTTTTCGGGAATATGTTTTACTAATTGTTTTTCGGCTTCAAGAGGTGTTTTGGCATTAGTTGTTAATCCAATTCTTGCTGAAACTCTAAAGACATGTGTATCAACTGCCATTGCTGGTTTATTATAAACAACAGATGCTATTACATTAGCTGTTTTGCGACCTACTCCGGGTAATTTTAGAAGCTGATTTATTTCGGAGGGTACTATACTATTAAAATCGGTTACCAACATTTTTGCCATGCCAACAAGGTGTTTAGCTTTGTTATTAGGATACGAGCATGTTTTTATATATGTATACACTTCGCTAATATCGGCAAGTGACAAATGATTTGCAGTTGGAAATATTTTGTATAAATCAGGAGTTATTATATTGACCCTTTTATCAGTACATTGAGCAGATAGGATTACAGCTACAATTAATTCATATGGATTTTTATGCATTAACTCAGTTTTGGCTTCGGGTTGTTCTTTTTCAAAATAACCAATAACGTATTTATATAATTCTTTTGTTTCCATATACGTACTATTAAATAATTAAATAATTTTGTTTATACATTACAAACAGCACATTATAAGTGTATAAGCAGTCTAACAAAAGTTTTTCAACATTTATATTTTGTTAAACTACATATTATTAGAATATTAATAGAATGCGTATGCAACATCAAATCAACATTCACTTATCCATAACCTTTTGATTAAGTTCCTTTTATACTAATGCGTAAGCAACTATAAATAGGTCGATGACCTTACTTTATTCTGTGAAATTTATTAAAAGTCGTAATTTAGTAATTTTTTTTTTAGTTTCGTTACATTATTACTAAAAGTTAAAAAATGGATAGTCCTTAAAACGGTGTTGATTGTCCGAAAAAATATAAAATTTAATTTTTAATGGCTTGATTTTTATTTTTGATAATTTCAAAAAGACTTTGTAATCACCCGGTAATTATATAAATGCTATTTTGTAGGGACTATCCAAATTTTGATTAAAAATATTATAAACATTATGTTGCGATGAAATACTAAAAAAATAACATTTAAATTGCAATCTAAAATTATAAATTTTATATTTTTTGTGAGTTCTGATGATATAAGGCAATTCACATTTTATAATTAGCCAATTTGCACACAGGTATTTTAAGCTTTAACAATTCACAAAATGCGCGATAATATCGAGAATATTTGAGTGTTTTTTGAAGCCGTTAAAGCTTATAATAACAAGTGCAAATGGTTAATTAAGTAGTATTACAAAAGTTTTCCAACATTTGTTTTTATGTAATCAATTGCATGACAGTTGTATATAAGAATGCGTAAGCCACATTAAATAGGTTAAAGACCTTATTATTTGTGATTTGCCTAAATACTCACAAACTAAAAAAATTAGTTTAGAAAATCATAAAATCGAAAATTTTGCAATAAGCAAAGAACAGAATATGTTATACTTCAAAACAATTATAGACACAAACAAAGATGGTATTTTCAATAGTTTTGATAAAAAATATTTATGGCAATTTGATATAGTTAAAAAAGAAAAAATCGAAAAGGTTTTTGATGATAATTTTATTAATAAATTTAAGAATCTATATATCAAATAATAATTTTTGGTATTTCAATTTTTAATAATTAAATATTTATAAACAATCAGAAAAATGCTATACGATAGATTATCTGTAAGTAATATACTTTTTAAACATAATAAAATATGAATTATTGCAAGTTCAAAAAAGAATATTTTAATATTTAATTTTGAATTTTGTAAATTGCAAACATTAATAATATAAATAATAAATGGCTCTTAAAGTTTATTTATGCACAAATTTATTTTTACTATTTAATCAACTTATAATCACATGTCATAAAAATATTTATGCGTAAGCAAGGTAAAAAGGCTCGAAGAGTCACAAAATATATAAGTATTCTTACAAAAGTTTTTCTGCATTTATTATTATGCAATTAACAGTATAATAATAGTTTGCAAAAACGCGTAAGCCACATTAAATAGGTCGAAGACCTTAATAATTAAAAAATATAAAATGTATTTAGAACAAATGATTACTAAAGAAAAAAAAGGTAAAAAAACTTTCAGCTTTGACCAAGCTTATAATGAAAGCAAAAAATATTTCGATGGCGATGAGTTAGCCGCAAAAGTTTGGGTAAACAAATACGCTTTGAAAGATTCGTATGGAAACATATATGAGCTTTCGCCAGACGAAATGCACAAACGTTTGGCAAAAGAAATTGCAAGAATCGAAAAAAAATATCCAAATCCGTTGAGTGAAGCCGAACTTTACGATTTGTTTAAAAATTTTAAATATATAATTCCACAAGGTGGTCCAATGACAGGTATTGGAAATAAATATCAGATAGCATCACTATCAAACTGTTTTGTAATAGGTGAACAAAATCCTGCCGATTCATATGGTGGTATAATGAAAACAGACCAAGAACAGGTTCAGCTAATGAAAAGAAGAGGCGGAGTTGGGCACGATTTATCACATATTCGCCCAAAAGGAAGTCCAGTGTTTAATAGTGCATTGACTTCTACTGGGGTAGTGCCATTTATGGAACGTTTTTCAAATTCGACCAGAGAAGTTGCTCAAGACGGACGACGTGGTGCTTTGATGCTTAGTATTTCAATAAAACATCCCGATGCCGAAGATTTTATTAATGCTAAACTTGAACAAGGAAAAATTACTGGTGCAAATGTTTCTATTAAAATTGACGATGATTTTATGAATGCTGTCAGAAATAACAAAACTTATACTCAGCAGTTTCCTGTCGATTCTAAAAACCCTAAAGCCAAACAAGAAATAAAAGCAATTGAACTTTGGAACAAAATAATTCATAATGCATGGAAATCGGCAGAGCCAGGTATTTTGTTTTGGGATACAATTACAAAAGAATCTGTTGCTGATTGTTATGCCGATTTAGGTTTTAAAACAGTTTCTACAAATCCATGTGGCGAAATTCCGTTATGTCCAAACGATAGTTGTCGATTGTTGGCTATAAACTTATATAGTTATATTGATAATCCGTTTACCGAAAAAGCTAAATTTAATTTCGATTTGTTCAAAAAGCATGTAGCATATGCTCAAAGAATTATGGACGATATTATTGACCTTGAACTTGAAAAAATTGATGCAATAATTGATAAAATTGACAAAGACCCCGAAGTTGAAGAAGTAAAAAGAATTGAAAAAAATCTATGGTTAAAAATTAAACAAAAAGCAGAAGAAGGCAGAAGAACAGGCGTTGGTATTACTGCCGAAGGTGATATGCATGCTGCACTAAATCTAAAATATGCAAGCGAAAATTCAATTGATTTCTCGGTTGAGGTTCACAAAACTCTGGCAATTGAAGCTTATCGCTCGTCTGTAAATATGGCAAAGGAAAGAGGAGCTTTTAAAGTTTTTGATGCTAAAAAAGAACTAAATAATCCTTTTATTGATAGGATAAAAAACACTGATAAAGAACTGTATAAGGAAATGCAAAAATATGGAAGACGAAATATTGCATTGCTCACTATTGCACCAACTGGAACCACAAGTCTGATGACTCAAACCACTTCGGGAATCGAGCCGGTATTTATGCCTGTTTATAAACGTCGCAGAAAAGTTAATCCAAACGATATTGATGTAAATGTTGCATATGTTGATGATTTGGGCGACTCGTGGGAAGAATTTAATGTGTTTCACCATCATTTTAAAACATGGCTTAAAATTAATAATTACGAAGTAGACAAAATTGAAAGCCTTAATGATAATCAGATTAATGAAATTATTGAAAAATCGCCATATTATAAATCAACTTCAAACGATATTGACTGGCTGGCAAAAGTAAGAATGCAGGGAGCTATTCAGAAATGGGTTGACCACTCAATAAGTGTTACTGTCAATTTACCAAATAGTGCAAGCGAAGAGCTTGTAAGCAAACTATATATAGAAGCTTGGAAAAGTGGTTGTAAAGGTGCAACCGTATACCGTGATGGTTCGAGAGATGGGGTTTTGATTTCAAACAAAAAAGCTGATATAATTACAGAAACTCATTCTCCAAAAAGACCAAAAGCTGTTGATGCGGACGTAGTTAGGTTTCAAAACAATAGAGACAAATGGATTGCTTTTGTTGGATTAATTGACAACAAACCATACGAAATTTTTACAGGATTGGCAGAAGATGATATACTACCTATTCCAAAATCGGTTACTAAAGGTGTGATTATTAAAAATAGAGACGGAAATGGCAGCAGCCGATACGACTTTCAGTACAAAAACAGACATGGCTATCATGTTACAATAGAAGGTTTATCGTATAAATTTAATGAAGAATTTTGGAACTATGCTAAACTAATTTCGGGAGTTCTGCGACATGGTATGCCTATTGAACATGCTGTAAATCTAATATCATCATTGCACCTTGATAGCGAAACTATTAACACTTGGAAAAATGGTGTAGAAAGAGCTTTAAAAAGATATATTCCAAATGGTACAAAAGCCAAAAATGGAACTAAATGCGAAAATTGTGGCTCCGATGCTCTTATTTATCAAGAGGGTTGCTTGATTTGCCCTAGTTGTGGTAGCTCTAAATGTGGGTAGGGATTGTTTTTTTAATTTGTTTAAATCCCCAATACTAAAAAGATTACTTTAATAATTTATTATAAAGATTAATAAATGACAATTATATATTCAAATCATGCGGTTAACCAAATGTTTAAACGTATGATTTCAACAGATGAAGTTGAGCAAGTTTTACAAAATGGAGAAATAGTAATGGATTATCCAGAAGATAAACCATATCCAAGTAAACTTATACTTGATTTTTGTAACGAACGTCCAATTCATGTTGTGAGCAGTTACAACCAGAATGAAGATACTACGATTGTAATTACAGCTTATAAACCATCGTTGGATATTTGGGAAAATGATTTTAAAACACGTAAAAAATAAAATATTATGGAATGTGTAATTTGTAAAAATGGAATAACAAAACAAGGTTTTGTAACCTTCACCCTTGAGCGTGAAAATGTAATTGTTTTATTTAAAAATGTTCCTGCAATGGTTTGTGAAAATTGCGGCGATTTTTATTTAACAACTGAAACTACAAAATTATTACTAAACAAAGCATCAAAAACTCTCGAAAAAGGGGTTGAATTTGAAATTATTAATCTTAAATTAGTAGCCTAATGATTAGGCTCAAAGAACCAAAAACCGTAAATATTAAAAATACAATATTTGCGGTAATTGTTAAGTAGAAAGTGGCATTCCTATTTTAAATTTTACTGGAATAAGGTTTTAATTATTAATAAGTTTGTTGCTTTTGTTAATTATAAAATTAAGTATAGAAATTTTGAGATACTGTAAACTTAATTTTATAATTTGGGATTGTTCACCAAGATAGACATTAGCAATAATGAAATTTAAATAATTAAAATAAATAAAAATGAAACTTGATATTAAAGAAAGATTGATGCTTTCTTTCCAATTGAAAATATTGGAAAAGCTATACCCAGAAGCAAATGAATACTATGCTAAACATAGAAAAGCCATTGAAGAAGGATACGAACTTCATTATAGTTGGATTACAAAACACTTATCAGAAGGGCTTAAAAAGGAAGAGTGTACATTTGTCCTTGACGTTTTGGATATGTATGGTTCTTTTAATCTTTTTTTCAATGAATTAAAAAAACCAGAAAGATTAACTTCTGAATTAGTTAAATTTCCTGGATTTGATAGAAATAATGAAATTGTGTATTTGGCATACACAAATTATTGTATAGAAGACTTGGACAGATTTAATGAAATAAAAAAAAATACAAATAAGGATTACAATAGTCTTACGCCAGTGATACCAAAATATAAAAAAATGGTGGCGAAATGGAACGAATATAAAGTAGATGACAAATATCAACTTACAGAAGAACAGATTTATGAATTTATAAATATTCAATAGCTCAAAATGAGAATTTACTTGGAGTCGAATTTGAAAAAGATGTAGCAGTTTTGCAAACATATATATTTAGATTTAATGAATTTCGTTCACTTTTGGAAAAAGCAAAAGAAATAGAGACTGAGAGTTTTTATCAAACTTTAAATGAACTTCTTGATGATTTTATAAGTAATGATAATATTGATGATAAAAAAATATATAGTAAACTAATTAGATTAGTTATTTATGATAATATATTTAAATTAAGGAAATTAATTGACAACAGAAATACGGAAGTAGAATAGAAAGGGGAGGTCGTCAAGTAAATAGCCTACTGTCAAGTAACCAGTGCGCCTCTTTTACTACTTTACAGGTCTCGTATATAGCGATTCCTTAAATCATGCGAAATAGCTAATTTTATTTTAAAAATAGCCTTAATGGAGTTTTTGAAAATACAGAACTTCCTATTATTTGTGACAATTCGTGTATTGTAACTGGTTTTAAATAAGCATTTATCATTCTATCAGTGTTTTAGTGTTTTTTTTACTTTTTGTAGCAACAATATGAAAACCCAATACGCAGATATTCAGATGATTATAAAATATAAAAAATATTTTAAACTTTAGAAATTAATATTTTTTATTTATATTTGCACTACATTCCCTATCAGGCAATTAAGGTAAATGTAGCAACTAGTTGCTAAAAACGTAAGCCAATCAACTAAGAATCATTTTAATACTCCAGTAAGATACGTTAAAACAAATTGAAAGCAAAACAAAAAGTCTAAAAAAATGACAAAATTTACAGAAGATATACAAGAGCATAAAAATTTATTAAACGACTTACAACATATAATTGACAGTGGTAAACGGCAAGTTACAGCACAGGTAAACAACACCCTAACTTTAACTTATTGGCATATTGGCAAACGCATAAATAATGATGTATTGCAAAATCAACGTGCCGAGTATGGTAAGCAAATAGTAAAATCTGTATCTAAAGAATTGGTAGAGCAATACGGCAAAAGTTTTGAAACTCGTAACCTACGACGAATGATGCAGTTTGCCGAATTATTTTCTGATATTACAATTGTGTCGCCAGTGGCGACACAATTGAGTTGGTCTCATTTTATGGAAATATTAACATTAAAAAAAGAAGCTGCAAGATTGTTTTATATTAAAAAAGCGACTGAAAGTTTATGGAGTAAACGAGAATTGAGAAAACAAATTGAGCGTAAAGCTTTTGAGAGAGCAGAAATAAGCAATATAAAACATTCACTTTCGGAAACTCAGTTGCAACACAGTTTTAAAGACCCATATTTTCTTGATTTTTTGGGAATAAAAGACGGTTATCTCGAAAACGATTTAGAAAATGCAATTATCAAAGAATTGGAATTGTTTATTTTGGAGATGGGCAAAGGTTTTGCATTTATTGAACGGCAAAAACGAATGATTATTGATAGAGAGGATTTTCATTTAGATTTACTTTTTTATCACAGAAAGTTGAAAAGACTTATTGCGGTTGAACTAAAACTCGGCAAATTTAAAGCAGCCCATAAAGGTCAAATGGAGTTGTATTTGAACTGGTTAAACAAATACGAAAAACAAGAAGGCGAAGAACAACCAATAGGATTAATACTTTGTGCCGAAGCTGGTGCAGAACAAGTAAAACTTTTAAATATGGAAAAAGACGGAATTATGGTAGCTGAATATTGGACTGAACTACCACCCAGAAAACTATTGGAACAAAAATTACAGACTACCTTAGTTGAAGTACGAGAACGTTTGAAAAAAATTAAAATGTAAAACAATGTAAAAATTTACTGAAGACTTAAAAGCCATTCTTCTGCAACAGTATAAAAAAAAATCTAATAAAGCAGGAAGCCTAGCATATTATCCGTAAATTAAAATCATTTATACCAACTGTGGTTGGTATATTTGCAATACACTAAAAAACCAACTGCAGTTGGTAATTTTAAAATTTATATGATTATTTACAAACAGTACCATTGAGTTTTTCTTATACCGAAATTATAGCTCAAAAGATGAAAACTATTTACTATTCATCTAAAAGAAGTGAGTTTAAAGTCTTAGCTTTAAAAAATTTCTTAATAAATTGGGCTACCCGTCAGAAATTGGACGGTCTTGTTTATCAGGTATTTAGTAACAGAATAAAAATAAATCCTGTAAATCCTGTCAAAAAATAAAATAATGTCCAATACTATACGTGTGGCCCACTAATTTAATGATTACAACAACTTTCTGAATCATTATCAAGCATATTATTAAAAAATAGTTCTAATGCTTTATCAATATTTTTTTCGGAACTTACAAAAACATTTATTTTTTTGTTTACAAATTCATTATATAATCTTTGTCCCATGCCACCTGCAATAACAGTTTTGCAATCGCCAAGTGCATTAAAAATTCCAGCATGACTATGATTATGATGTTGGGCATTGTGTGAATGATGATGATGTCCTTTCCCATGTCCAGTAAACGTATTTGCCTTATATTCCTTACTAATTACTTTGTTGTTATCAGTTTCGCATATCATAAAACCTTTTGCCCTACCAAAATGTTGCGAAATTGTTAATTTATCGTTTGTTGGAATTGCTATTTTCATGTGTATATAATTTAAAATGTTTACATTTTTCATATACTACTTGACACTTATTTATTAAACAATATTGAACAATGAATTTAGAATAATGAAGTTAAAAAACAACTTTTTTTATACCGAAAATATTTCATAATTCATTATTCTTTGTTCGATATTCATTATTTTTACAAAAAAATGTTAAGTACTTTTATCTGTCTATGAAAAATGCCTAAATGTTAATATTTAATAATTTAAATGATTACTATATAATTTTATATCACTACTTTAATATTGTTTGCTTTGGAACTCCATTTATAAAATGTTTATCAATCCAACCTGATTTTACATTATCTCTACTATCAAAATATTTTACATATGGTTTAATATCTATCAAAGGAGTTTTATCAAAAATATCAACCTGTGTAAAATATAGTTTGTTATTGACTACTCTACTTATTTTCACTATTGAAATTCCTAAATTATTCGGACGATTTGGACTTCTTATTGCAAATACAC
This sequence comes from Bacteroidales bacterium, assembly GCA_029938185.1. Classification (GTDB taxonomy): domain Bacteria; phylum Bacteroidota; class Bacteroidia; order Bacteroidales; family JAOZVK01; genus JAOZVK01. The sequence continues at coordinate 9,458 of JAOZVK010000159.1, forward strand.
CATGCTCTTTGTTTTCCAAAAACGGTTTTCCAATAATTTTTTCTTTATCCGATTTATTAAAATAGTAAATCAAAATAGCATGACTAAAACCATCCAAATCTGTTAAGCCTTTTTTATATTTATCGAATAATTCGACATTAGCTTCAGTTTTGCTTTTGAAAATCCCTTGAATTGGAATATCTTTTGCCCCTTTATATGGCGAATTAACTATTCCTATTGGTTTAATTATTATATTTTCCATCATTTATTTTTTTTGGCTCTTCGAGCCTGTTTATGTTGCTTACGCCTAAATTATTTTCAATTGATTAAAAAGTACTGAAATAAACTCTAAGAACCATTTTTTTTATAACAACAAGAACCATGTCCAAAACCATTTGCCAGATTAAAAAAATTTTTAGATTTACATTGAGGACATTCATTATAAGTATTATCAATATTTATTATGAACATTTGGTCACAATCATTACATTTAATTAGATTTTTTCTAAAATGTATATTACCACCTTCAACTAACATCCGTTTTCCATTTATAATAAAATCAGCCATTTTTTTTCTGGCACTTTCAATTAATCTTGCAAATGTTGAACGCGAAATTTCCATTTCTTCTGATGCTTCTTTTTGCGAAAGACACATAAAATCAGCTAATCTAATTGATTCGTATTCGTCTATTGTTAATACAATTTCTTTTAATAATTTTGCAGGAAACCCCATCGGTTTAAAACCAGTATATATTGGTGGTTTATCTACTATTCTTTCTTTTTTTTGTCTTGGCATAATTTATTGTTTTATACAATTTGTGATTTGATTAACATAATTATTTGCAAATATAATGAACATATACTCATACAACAAAATAAAAATTATAATTTTTTTTTTTAATCTTTATATTCTTAATAATTTTGAAAGTACTATTTCTACTTTACGAACTTAAATGATGCTAAAAATAAAAGGTTTAGCATTAAATTTATTATAGTTCAAAAAAATAGTTAGTATTTTGAATTTATATTTCTCAAGTTTTTTGCCTGAAACGGCATAAGTATTAACCTGGGGCAACGCCTTATGTATAAAAGCATTCATAAGCAAGAACGCCCTCGTAAGGGCAAAAGCAATAAAATACATTGCATAGTTTTTTTTATGAATACA
>JAOZVK010000625.1 GCA_029938185.1 Bacteroidales bacterium
CGTTTATTATATATCTTGCGTAAGCAACATTAAATAGGTCGAAGACCTTAGTTATCACTTTATTAGCATATTAATAGAAAATATAAGTTGTATTAAATAGGTCGAAGACCTTATCTTTTAATAATACCATATAGTATAATATTAATAATTCCATCAATTTTTTTTTCTAAATTAGAATCATTGGGTTTCGTTAAAAAATCGGATTCCATTCCTCGCATAGCTGTTACAATTGCTATTGCAGCTAGATCAACATCATAAGTTTCAAAAAAACCCTCATCTCTTCCCTCTATTAATATATTCTTAAAAAGTCTAACTTCTTCAACCGCATATAATTTATTTAGTCTGTCAATAAATTTAAGGTATCTTAATTTTTTATCCTCTGTTGCTTCATGAAAATTTGTAAGTTTATTTACAATCTTCATTCTAGTCAAAACATATGCTTTTAATTTATCATATGGTGTGTTTTTTGCATTTATGGCATTTATAATTGTACGTCTGAATATTTTTGCTTCTTGTAACACTACTGCCTGAAAAATTACTTCTTTACTTTTGAAGTAATAATATATTGAACTTTTACCTTTCTCAACGGCTTCAGCAATATCATTCATTGTTGTTTTTTTGTAACCATATTTACTAAATATTTCACCTGCAATTTTTATTATATAATCCCTAATTTGCTCTTTCTTTTTCATTATATAGCTTTTGGTTCTTCAATTTTTTAATACTACCAGTTAAGTAAGTAAATAGCTAAAAAGTTTGTTTACGCTTGATAAACAGTATAATAGAAAAAACAAAAGAGTCGTTTTTATACTAATGCGTAAGCAACTATAAATAGGTCGCAGACCTTACTTAATTACTTATGAAACAAATTATCATATCTTAAATAACCCTCATCTATTAGATATGATAATGAAAGTTTTATATCAATAATACCAGCTGCATATGGAGCTATTTCGTATGGTTCGAATGAAAAAATTATATCTTCATTTGTAATATTAAATGTGCTGAATTTATTATTTATTATGATATCTGGTTCAAATAGCGTTTCATTGTCTGTAATATTTTCTGTAAGTAATTTGTTGAGTTTATCAAGGTGTTTGTTTTTATCTAAATAAAATAATTCTTCTAATGTAATAAATTTATTACTTTTCGAATCAAAATTAATTGAATTTAACAAGGAACGACCATGCGCACCAAGACTATATTCGTAGGTAGTTAGTAAAATACTTATAATATTATTATTTCTATACACTTTATAACTAATGTTTAACTCATATATAGCATTACTTGTATAACTTTCTACTTCTTTTTTTATTTGAAGTAATGCCTCTCCTTTGTATTCTGAATATTTTTTGTTTATAATACTTAGTACTTTAGTATTAAAAACATCTGTTATATTATTTTTTTTATTTCCACTAACAACTAATTTCGGATATTTAATAAGTAATTTGTAAAAAGTATCTTTTTTTTCTATTTTTTGTTCTACAACTTTATATGTATTTTTTGATACATATTCTTCTGATTTATCTTTTTCATTTAAATTGGAACATGATATTAATAATAAAAAAAGTAGTAATATTATAGCTATATTTTTCATATGCTTTAGATTTAAGTAGTTATCAATTGATAATTTTGTTTACAGTAAGTAACAACTTTGACCTACTTATGGCTATCTATGTAAGGTTGGTCTCTCTTATTTCTCAAGTGGTTTTAACTATAAAGTTAAACTTTGTGTAACTTTGTGTAACTTTGCGGTTAAAAAGCGTCTAACTTAAAACTAAGGTCTTCGACCTATTTAATGTTGCTTACGCAAGATATATAATAAACGGTATTTCAAAAAGTAAGCTCTATACTAAATAGGTAAAAACTTTTGTATAGGTGCTTAGGTACTGTTACAAAAGTTTTTCGGTATTCGCATTTATCCAATCAACTGTAATACATCTGTATACAAAAACGTGTAAGCCACATCAAATAGGTCTAAGACCTTACATGCATGCAAATTGGCTAATTATAAATTGTGAATTTCCTTATTGCTTTTCAGACATGTCTTAATTTATATTGTTAGTATTTGTTCTCCATAAGATAACTTAATTTCTAAATTTCTTGAAATCTCTTCTTTACTTTTTCCTTGGAAAAACAATTTATAAATTTCGGCTTTTAAGATTGCTTGTTTTTCTCTCGCTTCTGCTTGTTTCTTTTCTTTTTCTGCTTGTTTCTTTTCTTCTTCGGCTTGTTTTAATATTTTTTTGCTGTTTTCTTTTTCTTGTACAATTCCTTTTTCTTTACCCGCTTTATATTCTAATACTAATACTTTTTTTCGTCCCGATTCTTTTTTTATTTTTTCTAATGTTGCAGGTGCTATATTATCAACGTTTATAAGTTCGCTTACTTTTTTTATTGCTTTGTTATTAAAGTTTAATTTAATTGATTCTTTTTTATAAATTGTTCTTTGAAATAAATTAATCCAATCTTGTATTTGTGATGGTAATTTGTTGGTATTGTATTTTTTATTGGTGTTTATAAATTTCAGTTCATGTTCGTTTAGTTTTATTAATTTGTCATTTATATCTCGTGGATTAAAATCAATTACCATGTAATTGTCTAATATCGGCTCTCCTGTAAGTTTGGTAAATCTGTAAGGGCGTGTTAATACAGCTATTCCGAGTACGGTTTTTTTTATTTTATAGTTCTTGTAAGTTTTTTGTTGTTCTGTAAGCAATGTAATAAAATAATTCAAAAATCTATCAAAATTATAGTCGTATTGTATCTTTTGAATTTCTATTACAAAACGCCTATCAGTTGTTTCTGCATAAATATCTAAAGTGATATCAACTTGTGCAGTCTTAATTAGAAACTTTTTTTCTGTCTCTATTTTATTTACTGTAATATCAATATTATAGAAATCTTTAATCAGACGCTCAAATACTATTTTATTAGTAAAAGCATGCTTGAAAACAACTTGGTTATCTAATGATGCCAACATAATGATAAATTTTAAGTAAGTAATTAACAATGAACAATGGATAATTAACAATTTTGCTTACGCTTGATA
>JAOZVK010000160.1 GCA_029938185.1 Bacteroidales bacterium
TTTTAGGAACTAATAAAAAACTTAAATAAGCTATTTTTGCTTGTATTTTTATAAGCCCAGCTTCAAGCCACACCGACAGTATTAAACAAACAACATGTAACAAATCTGTACAGTTTTTAGGAACGACCAAGTGTTTCATCATTAAAACATGAGCGACAAAGTGGTTCATATTCTTTTGTTTCTCCTAAAACAACAATTTTTTTATTTTCGCCCAAGCGGTGCGAGTGTTGGGCTAAATTGCCACATTTCATACATATAGCATGTACTTTTGTAACATACTCGGCAATTGCCATTAAAGCTGGCATAGGTCCAAAAGGTTTTCCCAAAAAATCCATATCCAAGCCAGCTACAACAACTCTAATCCCTAAACTTGCCAATTTTGTACAAACCTCAGTAATATTTTTATCAAAAAACTGAGCCTCGTCAATTCCCACAACCTCTATATTTTCAACTAAATTAAGAATTTCTTTTGATTCATTTACAGGAGTTGATTTTACAGAGTTAGAATCATGCGAGACTACTTTTTTTTCTGAATAACGATTGTCTATCTTAGGTTTAAATATTGCGACTTTTTGTTTTGCAATTGATGCTCTTTTTAATCGTCGGATTAATTCTTCTGTTTTACCAGAAAACATTGAGCCAGCAATTACTTCAATCCAACCAGTTTTTTTTGAATTATTTAGATTTTTTTCTAAAAACATTTTTTTGAGTTTGATATATTAAAATATAAATTATAGATTTACAAATGTAAAAAAGACCTTTGTTTAATCAAAAATTAAAAGCTAAAAATTAAAAGTTTGCTTACGCCAAATAAAATAGTATAACTATCTACTGAATTAAGACATAGATTTATAAAGTTTAAGAATCATTTTAAAGCCAGACTATAAGGTAAAAACACATATATAGTCCTACAAAAAAACAATATTTTATTTTTAATAATAGATTGTTTTTCAGGTGTAAGCAAACTTTTAGTTTTTAGCTTTTAACTTTCAACATTATCACTACTTTAATATACAAATATGGAAAAACTATCAATTGTAATAATTACTTATAATGAAGAGAAGAATATCGAAGCTTGCTTAAAATCGGTAATGGGAGTTGCTGATGAAATTGTTGTATTAGATTCTTTTTCAAGTGATAATACAAAGCAAGTATGTGAAAAATATAATGTTCGTTTTTATGAACATAAATTTGATGGGCATATACAGCAAAAAAATAGGGCGTTGCTTTATGCTAATTATGATTATGTACTATCGCTTGATGCTGATGAACGTTTAACAGAAGATTTGAGAACATTGATTAAAATTGAAAAGCAGAATTTCAAACATGATGCTTATTATTTTAATAGATTAAATTATTACTGCACTAAATTTATAAAATATTCAGGCTGGTATCCAGACCGTAAACTACGTTTGTGGAACAAAAACAAAGGAAAATGGGGTGGAACAAATCCACATGATAAAGTTATTATGAATGATAAAAATGCAAAAATTAAATATTTAAAAGCCGACCTTTTACATTACACTTATTATTCTATAAAACAGCATATTGAACAAATTAATAAATTTACTGAAATTGGTGCTTATGAAGCTAACAAAAAAGGAAAAAAAAGTAATATTATTATAATTATTATTAAGTCAATATGGAAATTTATAAGAAATTATATTCTCAAATTAGGATTTCTTGATGGTTACTACGGATTTGTAGTTTGTAGTTTAACAGCACAAGAAACTTTTATTAAATATGTCAAACTTAGAGAGTTTAATAAAGAAAATAATAATAAGTTAATGGACAATGAATAATTGACTATAAGGTTTTCGAGCTATTTAGTACAGTTATAAGCACACATAAGTAGGTCATTGTATAAAATCGACACTTTGTAACGTTGTAACTTACTGTAATTCTGGTGTAAGCAAAATTGTTAATTGTCCATTATTCATTGTTAATTACTTACAAAAGGTTTTACCTATTTACTATAGAGCTTACTTTTGAAATACCGTTTATTATATATCTTGCGTAAGCAACATTAAATAGGTCGAAGACCTTAGCTATACTATTAATCAGTAAATTACCGTAGTAAAATACTGAAAAACTATTGTCTTAATGCTTTGGATATACAAAAACTATAATAACATTTTAATTTTATCTTTAAGCAATCTTAATTTAAATGATAAACTAAGTTTTGGCTTTTCAATACTCCCATTAAAACTATGTCCCAGTTTTAAGTAATATTTGTAAAAAGTAGAATTTGCCAGTCCCCATTTATTAAGAAATTGCTTTCTTCCATTATTTTTTTTAATTCTTGATGTTGTTTTAGCTTGAAAATGATAAACACGACTTTTAGATACTCCTTTGAAATATCTGACTCCAGCATGGTACAACTTCATACTAAAATCAGGATCAGAATACATACCTGGCGAAAATTCTACACTTAGACCTCCAACTATATTCCAAATATATTTATGTAAAATAAGAGGATACCAACTGCTTCCACTCCAGTTATCAAATTTTATTTTATCAAATTCATTTATTAGCTTTTCTTCTTGAAAATTTTCGGGCGAACTTCCATAATCAAAAGGAGCAATAGCACACATATTTTTTGTACCAGTGGGTTCAATCATTGTCCCTGATATTGAAAAATAGATATGGTCTAATTTTTCAACTTCATTGATAAGTTCAATATCCCAGTTTGGACACACATACATATCATCATTTAAAAGAACAATATAATCTGCCAAAGCCAGAGCCGAAGGTGCATTATATCCATAGCAAACACCATTATTTTGTTTTGAATATGTATAACTAAGTTTATTTTCTTTTACCCATTCCAATGAACCATCACTACCTTCGTTTATATGTACTATTATTTGATATGTACTTTTCGTATTTTTTTTAATACCTTTAATACACAGCTTTAACAAATCAATATTATTCCATGATGGAATTACTATTGATATTAATGGTTTGTATTTCAATTCTTCTAAATGAAATTCGATTCTTTCGGTCATGTAGGTTTTTTTTAGTGAAAAAGTGAGTAGTCTATACTTTCAATGGTTCAATTATTCAATGATACAATTATACAATATTTTGATTAATAGCTCATAACATTTTTACAAAAGTAAAATTTTTAACCTAATTTAGTATAACAAAAAATAATAATAATCACAAATTAATAATAAATTTTAAAACAATACAAAAAAAATAAAAAATTCAGACTTGCGTAAAAAGTCAGGCTACCCTTTTAAAGTTGGACAGAGTTGAAAATTAATTTGTTATAACTTATATGTAAGAGCAAATCGGTCAGACCAGTGTACTTTTGTCCAACATTAAACGGGTAGCCAAAAGTCAGATATGACAAACTATTGTAAAGCTATAATGAATTAGGAAATTACGAATTATAAATTACAAATTACGAATTGGTTTACACCTAAATATAAGTATTTTACAAATAACAAATCGGAATGTTATTTTTTAACGATTCCTTATTGGAAAATAATATCAATAATTTTAAGTATATTTGCCAAATTTAAAAATGTTTATTCATAATTTGAATTTTAGATTAAATTAAACCTTCACATAATATAAATGGGCTTGATTAGCTTATTTACAATTAATTACTAAATCTTACAAACATGAAATTTTCATATACACTTTTTTTAATTTTATTTTTATTTACAAATAATATAAAATCACAAAACATAAAGTATGTCCGAAATTTACTTGATACATTATGTGCCGAAGGAATGCATGGTAGAGGCTATGTTAATAAAGGCGATTCTATTGCTGCAAGTTTTATAGCTAATGAGTTAGTGAAACTCAAATTAGATAAATTTAATAATAGTTATTTACAAAATTATTCATTTTCGGCAAATTCGTTTCCTTCAGATATGCTTCTAAAAATTGATGATACAAAATTTAAACCCGGAGTCGATTTTCTGGTTTTACCTTTTTCTCAAGGCATTAATGGAAAGTATAATATTGAATACTTAAACCCCCAAATTATAAAATCAAAGAGAAAATTTAAGAATTTTTGGAAAAAAGATTTTTCAAATTCAATTATTATTATTGATACTTTAGGTTCAAATGGTATTAATAAAGAATATATAAGCTTTTTTTTGAAATATAACCCTCATAATATTAAGGCAATTATAGAAATATATGATAGAAACCTTGTTTTTACACCTTCACAAATTGTAAAAAAATATACTCATATCAGGCTGAGAAGAACAAATTTTAATAAAAAAGCAAAAGAAATAGAAATTAATATTACAAACGAATTTTTTTCAGAATATAAAACACAAAATGTTGTAGGATATATTAAAGGACAAACTGATAGTTTTTTTGTATATACAGCACATTATGACCATATTGGACGAATGGGCAAAGATACTTATTTTCCTGGAGCACACGATAATGCAAGTGGTACAGCAATGCTTTTGGATATTGCAAGACATTTTAAAAGTCTAAAAAAGAAGCCAAAACACTCAATTGTTTTTATTTTTTTTAGTGGTGAAGAAATTGGGCTTTTAGGTTCAAGATTTTTTACTGAAAATCCTTTTTTTGATTTAAATAAAATAAATTTTTTGCTAAATATGGATTTAGTTGGAAGTGGCGAAGATGGAATACAAATTGTAAATAGCACTGTTTTTAAAACAGAATATAATATAATGAAAAAAATAAATGATAATAAAAAATATCTTAAACAATTGAAATTAAGAGGAGCTGCTGCAAATAGCGACCATTATTTTTTTTATAGAAAAGGGGTAAAGTGTTTTTTTATTTACACACTGGGTAGCTACAAACACTATCATAATATTTATGATAAAGCCGAAACTTTACCATTAAATGAATACGATAATTTGTTTCGTTTACTTGTTGATTTTTATAATAAATTTTAAGGTCTTTGACCTATTGGCTACCAGTTTTAAGTTAGACGCTTTTTAACCGCAAAGTTGCACAAAGTTTAACGCAATGTTTCGCAAAAGGTCTTCGACCTATTTGATGTGGCTTACGCATTTTTGCAAACTACTGCCATGTGGCTAATTGTACAAAACAAATGTAGAAAATATTTAAGTACTGTTACTAAAGTTTTTCTACATTTACCTATTCATAACTTACTGATTAAATTATCTTTGTAAGCACCCATACAAAAGTTTTCACCTATTTAGTATAGAGCTTACTTTTTGAAATACCGTTTATTATATATCTTGCGTAAGCAATATTAAATAGGTCGAAGACCTTATAAAACTACTTTTGGCTCATTTAGCCTTTTTATACTGAAAAACAAGTTTACATTGAGACCATTTTTTTTAATACTAATCGTTTTATCAGCTTTTAAATCATTTGGTCAGGTACCTTATGCATATAGCTTTTCTGAGCAGCACAATTTTCTATCTAAAACAGTATATTTTTTACACGAAGATTCTCAACAAAATATTTGGATGGGAACAAATTATGGTTTGTACAAATGGAACGGAAACAGTTTTTCAAACTACAAAAACACAAATTATTCTGTTAATTATAGTAGTATTCAGGAAGATAAAACTGGACGAATATGGTGTCAAAATTTTACTGGTCAAATATTTTATGTTGAAAATGATAGCTTGAAACTTTTTCTAAACCAGAAGGATAACTATAGAACTTCGCTTTGTTATATAGTCGATTATTTTCCAAATATTTATATAGGTTCAACTAAAGGATTAGAAAAACTAAATTTTAATACAAATAGTAAATCATTTATTAATAAAAAAAATATTAGTCAATTACAAACATATAAAAATGGAATAATTTACTCATCAAGCAATAATGTTGAATATGAACCTTTGGGTAAACATGCACAAAAACTATTTAAAATAATTCAAACAGGTAAAATAGCAGAAATACCTGGTCTTTATCAATTCGATAATAAAATAATTATATTAGGTAATTTATGGATAAATCAAAAAAAGAAACCTTATTTAGTTGAACATTATGAAAAAAATAAATTCCAAAAAAAACATTTTTATTTTTCCACACCTATTAATGTTGCTGCTTTTTTTTATGATAGTACAAATAATTTAATTTTCTTAGGAACATCTAGTGGACTTCAAATATTAAACAAACAATACAGTCCAATTTTTAATGGAAAAATTCTTAATGGAAAAAACATTTCGGATATAATAAAAGACAAAGAAGGTAATTATTGGATTTCAACATTAAATCATGGTATTTTCATAATTCCATCAATTGAAATTTTGAGTTTTGATAAAAAAAAATTTAACAACCATAAAATCATCTCAATAAAAAAAATTCAAAACAAAAAACTTTTATTTGTGGGAGAATATGGGAAAATATTTGAAAAATATAATAATAAAATACAACAAATCGGTGATATAAATCAAAAAGTTGAAGCAATTAGTTACGATCCTTTCACAAATACATTAAATTTTGGAAATATTATTTCATGTTTTAACATCAAAAAAAAAACTATATGTAAAAATATTTACGGAATAAACCATAAATCTATCTCTTATATAAATCCTTATCTTATACTAAACTCAAGTTCAGTAGATGCTTCAATAAAAACTAATTTTCTTGAAAAAATAAGTGATAATCTTAAAAAAATGCTATCCAAGAATGCAAATTTTATTTTTCATCACGATAATATATATAAGCTGTATTTTCGGAGAAAACGTTCTCATCATAATGTTTTTGACTTTGAAAACAATAATTTTTATATTAGCTATTCCGATGGTTTATATTTTTATAATAAAGGAGAAGAGAAAGAAATATTTTTCAAAAAATCATCTATTTTAATCACTGCATTAAGTCAGGTTGTAAATGGAGGGGTTTGGTGTGCAACTGTTGATGGTAATTTATTGTATATAGAAAATGGAAAGTTCAAACGAAATATTCGAACTAACAAACACATAAAAGAAATTCTACAATGGAATAAGTTTATTTTTCTTAGCACTGAATCCGGTTTATTGAAAATAAATACACAAAATGAGAAACAAACCACTATAGGTATTCATGATGGGCTTCCATCAAACTTCATACACGACATTGAAATAGTAAACGATACTCTCTTTGTTGCTTCCGAAAAAGATGTATCTCAATTTGCTTGCAAAAATAATTTTATAAATACAATTCCACCAACAGTTTCTTTTGTAAATGTTGCAATATGGGAAAAAGATACCGTTTTACAGGATTCATATTTTTTACCTCACTATAAAAATAATATCACTATTTATTTTAAAGCAATTGCTACAAGAAGTCGTAAAAATTACATTTTTAAATATAGAATGAAAGGTATTGATTCTACTTGGCGTATACAAAAAAGTGAAATTAATTTTGTTCGTTTTCCATCAATTATACCTAATGATTATACTTTTCAGCTGAAAGCTGTAAATGAAGATGGTTTTGAAAGCAAAATTATTTCAATTAAAATAACAGTCGATGCTCCTATTTATTTGAAATGGTGGTTTATTATGCTATTGGCAATTTTTGCGTTTTTTTTAGCAAGTTTTATTTATATTATCAGAATAAATATTATAGAAAAACGAAACTCTATTCTAAATGATAAAAAAGATGTCGAAAACCAATTGTTATTATCTCAACGAGCAACACTTCGATTACAAATGAATCCACATTTTGTATTCAATGCCTTAAATTCTATTCAAAGTTATATAATCTTAAATGATAAAGAATTAGCAAGCGATTATCTTGGTTTGTTTGCCGATTTAATGAGGAAGTTTTTGTATTTTAGCCAAAAAGAAGAAATTTCTATTGAAGAAGAAATCGAAATTTTAGATACATATTTAGAACTTGAAAAACTACGTTTTGAAGACAGCTTAAATTACAAGATATCAGTTAGTAGTGACTTAAATACATCGGAAATTATGATACCTGTTATGTTGATTCAACCATTAGTTGAAAATTCAATAAAGCATGGTTTATTTCACAAAAAAGACAATCGTATTCTGGAAATTTCATTTGTTAAACAAAACAATAATCTTTTAGTAATAATTCGTGATAATGGTATAGGTCGTAAACAATCTGCACAAATAAATAAAATGCAAAATAAAAAACATAAATCGTTTGCCACCTCAGCACTTCAACAAAGAATTAGTTTAATAAATAAAAGTAGTAACAAAAAAATAAGCCTTAAATATACTGATTTATACAACAAAAATAAACAAGCAGAAGGAACTCTGGTTGAAATTAAGATATAAAGGTCTCTTAAAAAATGATTTTTAGGCTATCCATCAGAATTTGGACAGTCTTGTTTTTCAAGTAGTTTTAATCATAGAATTAAAGCAAAACTTTGCGAATTATTTTGAGGTAAATATTCAAGCTGTTTTCTGATAAGCATTAAACCCTCGTCTTCATTATCGGCTTTATAATGCGAAACACCTGATTTTGATGAGTGTATACTAGCACCTCCTAGTTGTTCGATACTAATATCTTCGCCTGTTACAGTTTTTGTTACTTTGGGCCCTGTTACAAACATATAACTCGTTTTGTCGCTCATTATAACAACATCTGTCAATGCTGGCGAGTAAACTGCACCACCTGCGCATGGTCCAAATATTGCGGAAATTTGAGGGATTACACCAGATGCCATAATATTTTTTTGAAATATATCAGCATAACCAGCAAGACTATTTACGCCTTCTTGTATTCGTGCTCCGCCACTATCATTAATTCCTATAACTGGAGCACCAACTTTCATTGCCTGATCCATAAGTTTACAGGTTTTTTTGGTATATGTTTCAGATAATGAGCCTCCTAAGACTGTGAAATCTTGCGAAAAAACATATATTACTCTTCCATCAATTGTTCCATGACCAGTTATAACTCCATCGCCCAAAAACTTTTTTTTCTCTAAACCAAAATCAGTACAGCGGTGAGTTACAAACATATCAAACTCTTCAAAACTTCCTTCATCAAGTAATATTTCAATTCTTTCTCGTGCTGTATATTTTCCTTGAGAATGTTGCTTCTCAATCCTTTTGATTCCGCCTCCTAATTTTGCTTCATCTCTAAGATCAATTAATTGTTTAATTTTTTCTTGACTCATTTTGTTAATTTTTATAAAATTGTAAATTCAAGCGCACTTAGTATATTAAAATATATCTGCTTAGTAAGTAGGTCAATATATAAAAACTACACTTTTGTTTTATATATTATGTTGTTTATCAAGTAATCACAAATTGATAAAAAGCTATAAATAGTAATGACAGGATAGTAAATATAGTTGCTGTTTTTTGCCATCGCCATAATTTTCTTCCTACATGTCCGCATTCAGGACACTCATAATGACCATTACACCAATCCATATACGAACCGCAATCTGGACATATTTTATCATGGGGGTACATTCATAGCATTTATTCTTTTAAGGATTCATCTTGATACCACTCTTCGTATTGTACTTCTATTTTACCTTCAAGAATATCAGCTAATTTTCGTAATGATTTAGCAATATCTTCTTTTGCTAAATCATTATTGACTAACAGTTTGATATACTTTGGTGGGTATAATTCTTTCGTTTCACCAAAATGATAAATTAATCCTTCTTCATCTGGAATAACTCCACAATTTGATTTATCTGATGGGAAAATATGTACACTTTTTGTATAAACTTTTTCCTTTGCTTTTGCATTTATATCGTTTGTCATATTATTATATTTAAGATTATTATTGAAACGCTAAAAAATTTATCCATAAATAGATATACTCCAAACGGTTATCAATTAAAGTATTGTACCATTGTATCATTGAATAATTGTACCATTTTAAAGTATAAATAATTTGAATATCTTATTTTTCGCCACAAAATTCGGTTAAAACTCCAAAAGTAGATTTAGGGTGTAAAAACCCTATTTTTAAACCTTCGGCTCCATTTCTTGGTTTTTTATCAATTAAGCGAACACCTTTTTTTTCGGCATTTGTTAGAGCTTCTTCCACATTATCATAAGCAAAAGCAATATGATGAACTCCTGCTCCTCTTTTTTCTATAAATTTCCCAACAGGTCCATCAGGGTCTGTCGATTCCAATAGCTCAAGCTTTGTTTGTCCTATCATGAAAAAAGCAGTTTTCACTTTTTGGTCTTTCACTTCTTCGATAGCATAGCACTTTAAATTTAATATTTTTTCGTAATATTCAATTGCTTGTTCAAGATTGTTTACAGCTATACCAATATGTTCAATATGTGTAGGTTTCATATATTCAATTTTTAGATTATCTACAAAAGGGCTATCAGTTTTAAGTTAGCCGCTTTTTAAACACAAAGTTTCGCAAATTTTTGCAAATTTTTGCGAATCTTTACTTTAATTCTATGATTAAAACTAAGGTCTTCGACCTATTTAATGTTGCTTACGCAAGATATATAATAAACAGTATTTCAAAAAGTAAGCTCTATACTAAATAGGTAAAAACTTTTGTATGGGTGCTTACTTGAAAAACAAGACAGTCTAACTTCAGAACTCACAAAAACAGTTCTTTTTTTTAAAAACAATCGCAAGTTAAAAGTTAATAAAGTTTACTTGAAAGTTACTCATAAACTAAAAAAATTAAATGTAGAATATCGA
>JAOZVK010000626.1 GCA_029938185.1 Bacteroidales bacterium
TTAATTTCTATTAAGGTTTAAAAATTCAAAAATAAGGTTTCTTTAACAAATTTTATATGTAAGAATAAAATTAGTATGATACAAATTTATTAATTATTAACACCCCGGTCGAAGACCTTATTACAAAATTAAACTATTATATTCAGTTTCGTTTGTATTATAGATAATTTTTTGTATTTTATTTTTCCATTTTTTCACATTGTCAGAGAAATTTTCATCAATACTTTCCGATATTTTACGAATAGGAATGATATCGTATATTTCGTACTTTCTGTATTCTTCAATAAATTGCATTAGGTATTCTTTTTCCTGCTCATTTAGTTGTATTTTTTCAGATTCAATGCTTATTATAGGTATTACTTCATCAAAATAGCTGTTATCAGCAAGGGGAAGTGTAAAAGAGAATGTGGTTTCTATATTTGGAACTGAGTATATACTTATTGTCCCTTTGTGTGCTTCAATTGCCATTTTACAAAAAGTTAATCCAAGACCGGTTGAAAATGCTTGTCCTGATTTTTTAGCCATTATTTGTGCAAATTTATTGAAAACTGTATTTAGCTTGTTTTTTTCAATTCCTATACCATTGTCGGTTATTGATATTTTTATAAAATTGTTATTTTTAATGTCTTTTTCACAATTGATAGTAACAGTTCCATTTTCGGGAGAGTATTTTATTGCATTGGTAAGCAGATTTATAAAAATACGATTCGAAATTTCGCTATCTGTTTCAATAAATGTATTTGTTGTAATATTATTTTTAATTTCTACTTTTTTTTGTTCTGCAAGAAGCCTTACATCTGCAATTGCATGAAATGATAATTTATAAAGCGATGCTGGTTTTGTGTCTATCTGCATTTCTGTTTTTTCGTATTTTTGAACGTCAAGAATATTACTTACCATATTGAGCATTTGCTTGCTTGCAGATGATATTTCTTTGTTTTGCGATAAACTCAAAATTGTACTTATTGGATTTTTAAGATCGTGAACCAGCATTCCTGTCATGCCTTGTTTTAGTTGGTCAAGTTCTTCCAATTTTTGGTTTATCAATTTAAGATTCTCTGCTTGCTGCAATATTTTCATTTTTTGTTCAGCAAGAATGCTGTTTGCTTTTCGTTTTTGTATAAAACCTCGTAAAATTAGCAAGGCTACCAGTACCATTACAACAAAAGCGGTTATGAATGAGTTACGAATATATTTTTGTAGTTTTGATTTCTCTACTTGCAAAGCATCTTTTTTTTTCTGTTCTGCTTCAATTGCCAGTTTTTCTTTATCAAATTCGTATTGATATTGGAGTCCGGTAATTTTTTGAATATTTTTTTTGTTAAAAATACTGTCGTTCAAAACCTTAAATAGAAAATAACTTTCATAAGCCATTTTGTAATCACTTGTTTGAGTATAAATTTTTGCAAGTTGTTCATTAGCATCTTTTTGTTCTAAAAGTAATTTGTGCTTTTTTGCAATTTTAAAACTTTTGATGGTATGTTCTAATGCTTTAGAATATTTTTTCTGTTCCTGCTTAACAGCTCCCATATAATAAAAGGTTTTGCAATCTACTTTTTCAAAACCATATTTTAAAGCTTTTTCCAAATAATCTAAGGCATCTGTATATTTTCCCAGTTTGTAATATACCGTTCCTATATTACCTAGTCCAATTGCAAGAGCATATTTATTATCAAATTTTTCGTGTATTTTCATAGCTCGCTGGTAGTAAGCGTATGCTTGTTTATAATTTGCTTGTTCAAAATAGATTGTTCCTATATTACTATATGTATTTGCAATGTTAAAGCTATCTGCTAACACTTTATCTATTTTGATTGATTTTTTATAAAACTCAATAGCTTTGTTGTTTTCTGACAATTCTTGATATATCATCCCTATGTTATTGTAACAAGCTGATATTTTCGAGTTATTTTTATTTTTAAAGGCAATTTTAAGAACTTTGTGATGAAACTCAAGTGATACATAATAATTGGATTGGTATAAATATACAATAGCTAAACTTAACATACTGTTTGACAAAGCTTCTGAATTATTTATTTTTTCGTTCAATTTCGTAGATTTTTTATAAAATTCAATGGCTTTTGGTAAATTATCGGTAAATTGATAATAAGCACCTATCAAATGATAACTAATCGCTTCTCCTTTGCTATATTTAAGTTTTTTAGATAATTTTTCTGCTTCTGTGGCATATATAAAAAGTGTATCTATGTCGTCTTGTTCATAAGCGATTGCTGTTAATAAATTGATTCTTATTGTATCTTCTGTCTTATGTTTTTTCAACTGATTTTCAAGACTGTCTCTTATTGAATTTTGGGCATTTAACTCTATTAGGTTAAAACCAATAATTAGTAATATTAAAATTAATTTTATTGTTTTCATTTTATTATATTTAGTAAAAAATCAATAATAACTTAAACCAACCTACTTGTTTGTTTTGTTATTTTACGACATCAATAAATTCTTAAATGATTCACTAAGTACTGTTACAAAAGCTTTTAGACACTTGCCTACTCATAACTTACTGATTAAATTATCATTGTACTAATGCGAAAGCAACTATAAATAGATTGAAGACCTTATTTGCATTCTTTAATAAAAAATCGTAAGTATTAATCTCATTAAAAATTTTCGCAACTTTCATGGTCTGCAATATGTTGATATGAATTTTAGTGTAATTATTTTTCTATTTTTTTATAGTCTGTTGTTCTTAGCGTTTTATAGAAATTGGGATGTCTGCTCGAATGTACAAGTCTTACATAAACAAGTCTGAACTTCAGTAGTTTATAGATAATAAAATACCTTTTCTTAAATATTCTATATCTATAAAGCTTTCGTTTTCCTTTCAGTGGCTTGAACATAGGATTTGCTTCTGGATAATTCTCAATTTTAGCCATTTCTTTTTCTAAATCAGATATAAATTTATCAGCATTTTGAACGGAGCCCATACTAATATAATCCCAAATCTCAAATACAGAAAGCTTGAACCACTTTATAACTACTATACGTCTTTTGCTGCTCTCCATTTTTCATAAGATTTAAAAAACTCT
>JAOZVK010000627.1 GCA_029938185.1 Bacteroidales bacterium
CTACATTTAATTTTTTAGTTTATGAGTAACTTTAACTAACTTTTAACTTGCGATTATTTTGGAAAAAGAAAACTGTTTTTGTGAGTTCTGAGTTTGTTTCTTTTACTCCTTTCAAAGAAATATTTATTACAGGATATTTGTTTTGATGTTTTTCACAAAATTCATTTTCCTTTGTAATTTCAAAAATGGAAAATAGTTTTTTATCATCTTTTTTCTGAATATCAAAGAAATATTCAATCATTGAAAGATTAAGAGTTTTTCCAAATCTTTTAGGGCGTGGCATTAACAATGTATAATTACCGTTTTCAAAGAACTCTTTGATTAGCATAGTTTTATCAACAAAATATCCATTATCTTCAATTATAATTTTGAAATCGGAACTACCTTTTCTTATTGTTTTTTTACTTTTCATTTTTTTTAATTATTTAAGAGTATTGATACCTGCAAATTTATTAGCAATATAACCTTTGATTAAAAAGTTATTCACTTTACAGTAAACTTGATAATTGTTTTTATTAGAGCTTATTAAATAGAGACTATCTTCATTAGTTATTTTTCCTAATAGAGTTTCTTTGTTTAGTTTTAAAGTCTCTGAATTATCTAATTTTAATAAATTATAGTCTTTTTGAGATAAAATTTTGTTTCTAATAGATAGTTCTCCTTTATTATCGTAAGCTTGTATAATCAAAGTTTTGTTATAACCTTGTCTATATTTTTGACCTTTCCAGCAATAAATATCATTGTAGTTTCCTGTAAATCCGTTTGTTGTAAGTTCAAATTTAAAAGTGCCTTCATTTTCACTCGTTTTATTTGTCCAATTTCCTGTTATTGTTTTGTTATTTTTATCATATACTCCTCTTAATGATGATATTTCGTATTTGTAATTTTGAGATTGTCCAATTATACTGTCTTTTCCATTATTTCCTGCATAAGTATACAAAGTTAATGTTCCTACTGTTTCAGTAATTGTGCCATTCTTAGCCCAACACTCAATAGTTAAATAATCACCAATTAATATCTCTTTATTTGTGTTCTTATTATTTTCCCAAATATTTGGATTTTTTGTTAAAAACCAACCACCAATTGATATTAATGCTAATATAAACATTAAAATCATAAATACAAAAGCAATTTTAGACCGTTTATTTTGTTGAGGAATTAAGAGTTTGTCTATTACTGACTGAGGTAATTTTGTAGAATTTTCCAGATATTCTTTACGTTGATTTTTTGGAAGTTCCTGAAAATGAGCAATAGGAATATCAACTTTTTTTAGTTCTTTTAGTATTTTAAGAGAAATGTTTTCTTTATTAATTGCATTTTCTTGCGATTTAAACATTGCATATATAATTAATCCTATTATCCCAAGTATTGATGAAATTCCAGCTACTGTTTGCCATGTTATCATAATTTTGTTTTATTTTTTTAAGTTGCGTATATCGGTAACGTGCTGGTGGCGGTTGTTTGCGTGGTTTGCTTTGCGTTTTTTGAGCAAAGCGAAAAAATCGCAAAGCAAACCACGCAAACAGCTGACAACCAGCACAATGTTATGATTTCCATCTTGATTTCTTAAAATGTTCAATCTATATTTATCATCGCACAAAAATACAAAAGAATATAAATTTAGTCTTGTTTTTTTAATTTATTATTTTAGAAAACTCTAACGGTGAAAAAATTGTAAGTCTTGTTTTCTTATATTCCTCCCTTTTATCTCTTGATACAATAGCATTAATGTTGTATTTATCTATCACCAATTGAGTTTTGTTAGATGTATCGGACTTATTTTTTAATGTCTCAAAAAAATCATTTTCATTAATACCAACGATGTTAAAAAGTTTTGATAAATCTTTGATTAGCTCATTCAATTGTTTCTGATTAACAATTTCTTCTATATTTGTCTGAATATCAATGATTGAAGATATTTGTAATATTGCTAATATATTATGTTTTTCGATTGTTTTAAGAAATTCACACGATGTATTGAAATGTAGATTTCTATAAAGAATATCAAGTATGATTTCTTTATCTAATAGAATTTTTGTCATTTTTGTCATTTTTTTTAACTGTTATAAAACCACTCCATTTTTTAATGAACTTATCAGTTTCACTTTCATGCTCATTAAGAAGAATAATTATTTCTACTTTTTTTCCTGTGTATTTTTCTAATTCAGGAATTTTAATCACTCCTGTTTCTTGTATTTTACTTTTAAATTTTAATGCCTGCATTTTGCTGAATTTTAAGATTAATAGAAAAACCGACTTGAAAAGTCGGTTTCAAATCAATTATATTTTTACAAAACTATCTAAAATTAGATATTATTGTAAAAATTAAGTTATTTATTCTCTGTAACTTGACTTCCCTTTTGGTGTTAATCCGCTGGGTATTATAAGAAGTAGTAAATCTATCAACCAACCGATACCAAAAAGTCCGAAGGTGAATAAGTATAATAACCCCATTCCGGTATAACCAAGATAAAAACGGTGAACTCCAATTAACCCTAATAGCAAACATAATATAAAAGCAACTATCTGACTTTTCCCCATTATTTTCTTAATACCTTGCTTTATTTTAAATTTTGCTTTTTTAAATAGCTTTACTATTTTTTGGCTTTCTTTTTTAGTCGACTGTTTATGGTCTTGAACTTGTGCTTGTTGTTGTAAAGATGTGTTTGTATCTTTCCCAGGTTCTGAGTGTTTTTCTACCGCTGAAAGTTGTGAAAAACTAAAAAATAACAAAAAAACAGTTATTAGTGATATTTTAAATTTATACATTTTATTTTGTTTATTAAATTTACCTACTCTTAACGATTTTCGAAACTCGTCTAATAATTTAATATATACAGACTTATTAGAATAGCTATCCCTGTTTTTGATTTCATATCTATTATTCGCAACGGTTTTATTTTTTTGCATTTTCACTCCCTGTGAGTTGCCTATTTTTATCTCCGTTTTTTGTGATATATAAACATAAACTTGTTTAAACTTTTATTTATACAGGTTTATTAAAATCATCTCCTGTTTTCAAATATTCATGATATTAATTG
>JAOZVK010000628.1 GCA_029938185.1 Bacteroidales bacterium
ATACCGTTTATTATATATCTTGCGTAAGCAACATTAAATAGGTCGAAGACCTTATCAGCGATTATAAATTCTTTAAAATCGGAATAACCTAATTCTATTCTTTTTTTTGAGGTCATTTTTTTGATGTTTTAAAATTGTTTTATTTGTTTGCAAAATTACGTTTTTATTGTAATACTTCAAGTTTCTGAATATATTTTTATTTTATTAATATAATGTGTCAATATCGGGTAATGTAAGCTCCCTAAGAACCGCTAATGCAAGTTTCCCAGGTGAATACTTTGACATAAAAGTCTTGATAAATACACTCGGATGATATACCCGAAAAATGCCAATTGTACGGATACACACAAATAGTTTAAAGTCCTTATTTATATTCTATATAAATAATTATTATTATTATAAAAAAAATGCTAAAAATGATAAGTTTTATTAAAACATATAATACTTTTGTATTTTTATAGAAGTTATTACGAAAAAAACAATTGTAAGTTGTATAACAAAAAAAATTTCAACAATTATATTTCGTTAATTTGCATATTGTTAGAATATTAATAGAATGCGTAAGCAATATTAAATAGGTATACTGAATTAGGTTAAGGGTTTTACTTTTATAAAAATGTTATCAATTATCAATCAGTGTATTGTACCATTGTATCATTGAATAATTGAACCATTGAAAGTATAGAAGATCTTATTAAATTATTATCAAATATATTTATGCAGGATTTTAAAATTATAGAACATCAGGGAGTTATTAAAGAAATTGATGATAATATGGTAAAAGTAAGTATTTTATCTAAGTCATCGTGTACATCGTGTCAAGTAAAAGGAGCTTGTTCTGTTTCGGAAATCGAAGAAAAAATAATTGATATTAAATGTGATACAACTCAATACAAAAAAGGAGAAATTATAGATGTGTATTATAAACAATCATTAGGTTTTAGAGCTTTGTTTTTAGGATACATTCTTCCATTTCTAATTGTACTGTTTAGTCTTATAATTATTATTAATTTGGGATATTCTGAAGGTATAGCCGGATTAAGTTCTATTTTGCTATTAATCCCATATTATTTGGCATTGTATTTAATAAGAAAAAAATTAAAGGAAACATTTTCTTTTTCAATAAAAAAAATAAATAGGTAAAACATTAAATAAAGTAGTCTAACAAAAATTTTTCAACATATATATTGTTAATATACACATTGTTGGAATATTAATAGAATGCATAAGCAACATTAAATAGGTCGAAGACCTTAAACATTGTAAAATTATTAATATGAGTGAAATAGTAATATACACGATCATTACAATAAGTTCGATAGGAATATTGGCAGCCCTTATATTATATGTAGCTGCACAAAAATTTAAAGTATACGAAGACCCTCGCATTGATGAAGTCGAAGAAGCTTTACCGAGTGCCAACTGTGGAGGTTGTGGCTATCCGGGTTGTCGAAACTTTGCCGAAGCATGTGTTAAGTCCGACTCATTTGGTGAACTTTTTTGTCCAGTTGGTGGCAATGACATAATGCTTGATGTTGCCAAAATATTAGGAAAAGAAGCAGTTGAAAAAGCCCCTTTAGTTGCAGTTGTGCGATGTAATGGAACACCGCAAAAAAGAAAAAAGACAAATGAATATGATGGAGCCGCAAACTGTACAATAGCAGCAAGTCTATATGGTGGCGATACTGGTTGTCAGTATGGTTGTTTAGGCTTAGGCGAATGTGTTGAAGCATGTACTTTTGATGCAATACATATGAATCCTGAAACAGACCTACCCGAAGTGACCGATGAAAAATGTACTGCTTGTAATGCTTGTGTTGTAGCATGTCCAAAAGATATTATTGAGCTAAGATCAAAAAGAAAAAAAGAAAGAAAAATATTTGTATCATGCGTAAATATGGACAAAGGTGGGGCTGCCAAAAAAAGCTGTTCTGTTGCATGTATCGGATGTAATAGATGTCTAAAAGTATGTCCACATGAAGCAATAGTTATTAAAAACTTTTTGGCATATATTGACTATGAAGCATGTAAGCTTTGTAGAAAATGTGTAATAGTTTGTCCAACCGAAGCAATTCATGAAATCAATTTTCCTGTTAGAAAAATAAAAGATCCTAAAAAATTAGAAGCTAAGAAAAAACAAGAAACAATTGAAATTGATAATAAAGAAGTTGATTTAATAAAAATTGCCAAAGAAAAAAATAAAAAGGAAAAAAGACCATAAAAACTTGTTTATTAAATATATAAATTATGGAAAATCTTTTTGCAGATTATGGTAAAATAGTTTCAGGAAACTTGAAAAAATACTTTGACATTGAAACAGACCAAAAGCAATTGAATTGCGACATATCTGGTGACACTTTGCCTGTGCCAGATAGTTTAAAAACAGTTATTTTCGGTGGAACTTGCAGTCGTATTTTTGTTGTACCAGGAGAAGGCTCAAAATTTGATTTGCAAGACCAAAACAAAACCATAGAAATAGAATTTGTATTATCCGACGAAGTTATGGAACAATGGTTAAATACAGGCAAAGCAAGAATTGTAGATAAATCAATTACTCAAATTGTATCGGAAATAGAAACAGATGAATTTGTAAGTGAAATTGTAATGTAGATAAAAAAGAAAATCACACATATTCGATATGGTCAGTTAAAAAAAATAGATTAACGATGAAAATAAAAGGAAAGCTTTTTACGAATGCGATTCATGGAATGAAATGTCAGCTACAAATTGTATTAAGTACTGTTACAAAAGGTTTTCGATATTTATATATTCATAACTTACTGATTAAATTGTCTTTGTACTAATGCGTAAGCAACTATAAATAGGTTGAAGACCTTTACTTGAATAGCAAATAAAAATGGTGAAATATGAAAACATTAATATTAAATGATAATACAACTAATTTATTTAATTCAATTTACACTCCTGACGACAATTATACTTTAATAATAAAAAGTGGAGAACCGATTGGACTATTTACAGCTTTTTCTAATTCTACTTTACGAACTTAAAAGATACTAAAAATAAGATATTTAGCATTC
>JAOZVK010000161.1 GCA_029938185.1 Bacteroidales bacterium
AGAATAAAATTA
The DNA here is from genome assembly GCA_029938185.1 of Bacteroidales bacterium. GTDB lineage: Bacteria > Bacteroidota > Bacteroidia > Bacteroidales > JAOZVK01 > JAOZVK01. The sequence continues at coordinate 13 of JAOZVK010000161.1, forward strand.
GAACTAATAATATTTTGTAAATTATTAGTTTTTATAAGACCAGCTCGAAGCCCTTAGTAAAATTATTTAGACACAAGTAACATAAGGCTCAAATAGCCTAATGGCTAAGCAAAACTCTATTTTTTGCAAAAGCAGGTATCAATTCAAATTGTGTACTAATATTTTTGTCAATAGCTGGTTTTATTTTTATTGATTTTGACGAAAAACCATTGTTACTTAGAAAATCTAAAGTATGTGAAAGTGAATATTGCATATTTCGTTTAGCTTTTGTAGAATCATGAAAAACAACCACCGAACCAGATGATACATTATTTATTACATTTTGTGTACATTTTTTTTTTGATTGATTTTTATCATAATCCATGCTAAGTACGTCCCACATAATAATTTTATATTTTTTCTTCAATACCTTAGCTTGAAATGGAGTGATTTGTCCATGAGGTGGTCTAAATAGATTTGAATTTATCAGGCTATCAGCTTTTTTTACATCTTCAAAATATTTTTCATTTGAAATAGACCAACCTTTTGTGTGGTTGTAAGTGTGATTACCAACTGTATGACCATCATTGATAATAGCATCAAATAATTCAGGATGTTTACGTACATTATTTCCAACACAAAAAAAAGTAGCTTTAGCGTTGTATTCTTTCAGTTTTTCTAAAATCCAAGGTGTTGTTTCTGGTATAGGTCCATCATCGAAAGTTATATGTACATTTTTATTATCGTTTGGTAAATTCCATACCAGATTGAAAAAAATTTTTGTTATAATTTTTGGTGTATGAGCAATCATATTAAGACTGTTTTAGATTAATTGGGTTTATCTAAATTAATTTTTAAGAACTTTATAATTTATTATTCCATTTAATGTTTTGGCTATAAACACTAAATATTTTATTATTTGCATGTTCGTCTATTGTAATAATTTTTTCTGATAAAAACAACAAATGTTGTATTTGACAGTGGCTATAAAAATTAATAAAATTTTGTAACACTTTTATTAACGCTAAAATATTGAATATATTTTACATATAGTAGAATATAAGGTCTTCGACCTATTTATAGTTGCTTACACATTATAGTACAAAGGTAATTTATTCATGAAGTTATGAATAAGTAAGTCGAAAAACTTTTGCAACAGTACTTATAAGTCATAATAAAAAAAAAGATACTACCTAATATGAGATAGTATCTTTTTTTGACTTTTTCTAATTTGTTTATATAGAGATAATTTTATAATACTTAATTTAAGTCAATTAGGAATCGTTAAAAAATAACTTTCCGATTTGTTTTTTGTAAAACACTCTATATTAGGTGTAAAACAATTCGGGATTTCATTAATTGATTAATATTAAATAAATTAATATGTATATAATTTCAAAGAATCGTTTTGTTGCATTAAAATTTGTAATCGCTACATGTTATTTAACACAAAACCATTTACCCCTCCATTCTTGATTCATCTTCTTTTTTTAATCTGTCTTCATTTTCTTGTACAATTCTTTTTAACCATGGCAATAATATAAATATTCCTACTACTGCAATCATAGCTAAACCTGAATTAGTTATAAAGAAAAAGGCTTTGTTATCGTAAAAATTCCACATGGTTGCCAAAACTCCAGATAATTTATTTCCAATTGCTGTTGATAAAAACCACCCACCCATCATAAGTGCTGCAAATCGTTGAGGGCTTAGTTTTGAAACAAGTGATAATCCCATTGGACTTAAAAACAACTCACCTACTGTTATTATTGCATAATTACCAATTAGCCACCAAGGACTGGCTTTTATTATTCCATTGCTTGATGCATAAATTGCTCCCACCATAATCAGTGCTGATAATGATGTTATTAACAATCCTATTCCTATTTTTGCAGGAGTTGATGGTTCTCGTTTTCTACGTCTTAGAAAAGAGAAGAAGCCTACAACCAAAGGTGTAAATAATATTATAAAACCTGGATTTACTGATTGAAATAACTCTGATGAAATTAAATTAACTTTTTTATCTTCGGGAGGACGTTCTAATTCGGGAATATTTTTAAAATAGGGGTCAGGTCCTAACTCATATTGTTTATTATTTTTTTCATCTAATATTGGGATAAAATGATTGTCTGTAAGTACTATTGTATCTTTTTTTGTAGAAACTGTTTGGTTTAAACTCATAGCTTTTAGACCGTCTTCGACTAAACTGGGAACTGTTCTATCTGTATAATTTTGAGCCCAGTTTGTTAGTGCTGTTGAGTTTTGATGAAATACAGCCCAAAATATTACAACAACTCCCATTACTGATAGTAGTGCTCCTATGGGTTCTTTTTCTTTTGAGTCTGCATTTTTGTATAAATTAAAATAAAAAAGAACAATTGGAATACTAAAAAGTATAAATGCATCTGTTGAGTTTTTACCAAAAATAGGAGAACCAAAAATCATTTCGGGTACAAACCATCCAATTGCTCCAACTATTATTGCTGGCACAAATAAGGTTACAAGTATTTTGCTTAATGGTGTATCTTCTGGTTCTGGTTTTTTAACTACATCTGCTTCTTTAATATCCTTTGCATACGTTTGTCCAGCCCAAAACCATATCAATCCAATAAACATTCCAACACCAGCTGCAAAGAATGCCCATCCCCATCCATAGTTTATTCTTAAATAGGCTGCAATAAAATTACATACAAATGCGCCTATATTTATTCCCATATAAAATATATTAAAGCCAGAATCTTTATATTTGCTAAATTCTGGTTTATTATAAAGATTACCTACTAAGGCAGATATATTTGGCTTAAAAAAACCATTACCAATAATTATGAGTAAAAGTGATATATAGAAAATTGCCTCATTATGAATAGCCATTCCCATATATCCTAAGCCCATCAAAACACCACCTATACTTATTGATAATCTATAACCTAAAACTCTATCAGCTAAAAGACCACCTATAAAAGGTGTCAAGTAAACCAATGCTAAATACGTTCCCAGTATATCCGAAGCATCTACATAACTAAAACCCATTCCTGGAAACATAGCTCCCGTAGGTTCAATCATATATAATAATAGTATACCTATAATTAAATAAAATCCGAAACGTTCCCACATTTCAGTGAAAAACAATACCATTAATCCTTTTGGATGCTTTCTTTGTTTTGACATTATATATCTTTTTGTTTATTATTATTATTTCGAAAATTCAAAGAACAAATATATAAATCTTTTTGTTATTCAAAACTGTAAATTGTAATTTATTTTTTTTTCAAGTAATTTTATATTTTGTTAGAATTATTATAATAATAAAAATCATTTTTATTTTATATTATAATTAGCACACTATTAGTTAGTAATGATATGTTTTATACTGATAAACTAATAATATATTTATGTATATTATAAATGATTTTTAAATTATAAAGCAGTATTTTTTTGTATATATATGCTTTTTATGAGAAGTAAATATGAGAAGTAATAAATTATTGATAGTAAAAATTGATAGGATATGTTTAGGGAATAACGAATTATAAATTACGAATTGGTTTACACCTATATATAAGCATCTTACAAATCGCAAAGTAATTTTTTAACGATTCTTTAATAAAATAAATAAGCAAGTTACCAAATGGCAACTTGCTTTTATTTTTTATATATAGTCTGATAATTAGTCTTCCAAAAGTTTTTCAATATTTGGAATCTACTAAATTACATATTGTTAAGATGTTAATAGAATTCGCAAGTAATATTAAATAGGTCGAAGACCTTATATTCTTGTTAGACTAAGTTTTTTCTCAGCTATAAGTTTACGAAGATTTATTAAAGCATAACGCATTCTTCCTAAAGCAGTATTAATACTTACATCTGTTTGTTCGGCAATTTCTTTGAAGCTTAGTCCTCCATAATGTCTTAATAAAATAACCTCTTTTTGGTCGTGTGGGAGTTCGTTAATAAGACTTTTTACATCTTTAGCTATTTGGTTTTGTATCATATCATCTTCAACATTTCCGTCTGAAAATCTTTTAGAATTGAAAATATCCATTTCACTATCATCATTTGAATATGTTTTCAGATGTTTAGCTTTTCTAAAATAATCAATAACTAAATTATGTGCAATACGTATAACCCAACTTACAAAGATACCTTTTTCTTGGTATTTGCCTCTTTTCAACGATCTAATAACTTTGATAAAAGTGTCTTGAAAAATGTCTTCGGCTAGCTGATTATCCTTTACAATTAGAAATATGTAGGTGAAAATTCTATTTTTGTGTCTATTAATTAAAATTTCAATACATGCTTGCTCGCCAGATATAAATCTATTTACTAATTCATGATCTTTAAGATTACTTGAGTTCATGGTAATATATGTTTAGTTAACAAAATAGTAAATATTCAATCTATAAGCAATCCTCCTTTAATTTTAATTAAACAAAATAATTCGTGGTTTTTATTATAACGCAAATTTAGTTCTTTTATTATTACTGTCAAAATAAAAAAGTAATAATTTTAATAAAATATATTGATAATTATTACAACTTATTGACTATGTTGAGAATAAAAAATATAAAAATTATGGTTTATATTTAGCTTTTGAAAAAATTTCTTGATAATCATTAATATTCATTAGTTCTGATAGAGTAATGTCTGGATTATTGTTCATATATGATTCAACTATTTTGTAGCCTATCCATGCTGCTGCTCGTGGAGCAGAATTAGCTGAAAAAACTGAAGTGAACGGACCATCGTTTATATAGGTTCTTATATATTCGGAATTTGTTGAGTATAAAATTTTACTTTCTATAATAAATGAGTATATATTATTTTCATTTTTTTCAGCCCATTCATATTGATTTTTTGTATAGCCTAATTTTTTGTGATTTAACTTGTTAGGTAACATAGCATTAAGAAAATATTGAATTCTCCCTTCAAATATCATTTTGTTTAACAGTGTCGTATTAAGAGAATCATTATATTGAAATTCGGTTATAGCCCATCCTCTCATTATATCAATAGAAATCATATCTTTATTCATTTTTCTACGCATATAATGTTGTACTGCCAAATTCTCATATAAAGGGTAGTTTGTTCCTAAGTATTTATCCAAACTTACTCCAATTACATCTTTATCAGTAAAAACTGAATGGTTAAAGCCTGAAATTACAAAGTTAATTTTGGGAATTTTCTTTTGTGGAAAATGATATTTATAATATTTAAATGCAGTTGTTAAATCATTTACAATAGTGTCTGTATTATTGAATTTTTTTTGCACATCATTAAGTATTTTATTGTCAATGCAGTATTTAAAAAAATTGCTAATACGTTCATTGTATCCACTTTCAGTTGATTTACCTACTAATAATATTTTTTGATTATATAATTCAAAAAAATCTCCATACTTCTCGTGTAATATCTTGACATCTACACTATCTGGTGCAAATGCAAAAATATCTTTATAAAACCATGCTACATCTATATTAATATCTATTTCTGATATGTCTACTTTTCTATTATTATCTTGGCACGAGTAGCCTAGTGATATTAAAATAATTAATATTATTATAATATTAGATTTTTTTTTATTTAAAAAGCTTATATTCATTTTAAGGTATATAGTTTTGACTCTTCGAGCCTTTTTACCTTGCTTTCGCAAAAATAATTTTACTATTATTGATTGTCAGTTAACTAAAAGGTAAAAAAAATTATGCGAAAGCAACATTAAACAGGTCGAAGACCTTACAATCCAAATTCAGTTTTAATTTTATCTACATAGTCAAGTTTTTCCCATGTAAAAAATTCAACTTCCTTTATTTCTTCCTTTCCATTTTTTTTGAAAACTACTTCTTTCGAAAATGCTTGTCTTCCCATATGTCCGTATGAGGCTGTTTCTTGAAAAATTGGATTATATAAACCAAAACGTTCAATAATTGCATATGGTCTTAAATCAAATATATTTTTAACTTTATCAGCTATTTTGTTATCTTTAATAATATTTCCATCTTCGTCCTTTATTTTACATGTATTATATGTATTTACATATAAACCAACTGGTTCTGCAACCCCAATTGCGTATGCAACTTGAACAAGAATTTCACTTGAAATCCCAGCTGCAACTAAATTTTTAGCTATATGTCTGGTTGCATATGCTGCTGATCTATCGACTTTTGACGAATCTTTTCCTGAAAATGCACCTCCGCCATGAGCACCTTTTCCACCGTATGTATCTACAACAATTTTTCTACCAGTTAAACCAGTATCACCATGTGGACCACCGATTACAAACTTGCCTGTTGGATTTACTAATAATCTCAAATTGCTTTTAAACAGTTTTTTTAATCTTTGAGGAAGAACTTTTATTACTCTTGGAATTAATATTTTTTTAATATCTGTTTCAATTTTGTTAAGCATTTCTTTATCTGCTTTTAACTGAGCTTCTACTGTTTTTTTATTTGTCTTAACAAAATCATCATGTTGAGTCGAAACAACAATTGTATTTATACTAATAGGTTCATTGTTATCAGAATATTCAATAGTTACTTGCGATTTAGAATCGGGTCGTAAATATTTCATTTTTTTGCCTTCTTTTCTTAAACTGGCTAATTCTTTTAACAATAAGTGTGATAATTCTAAAGCTAAAGGCATATAGTTATCAGTTTGATTTGTAGCATAACCAAACATCATTCCTTGGTCTCCTGCTCCTTGTTCTTCTAAACTGCTTCTTTCAACACCCTGATTTATATCGGGTGATTGTTCGTGTATAGCAGATATTACTCCACAGGAATCTCCATCAAATTTATAATCTGATTTTGTGTAACCTATTTGATTAATAACCCTTCTGGCTACTTTTTGAACATCTACATATGCTTTTGTTTTTACCTCGCCACTTAAAACAGTTAAACCTGTTGTAACCAATGTTTCACAAGCTACTTTTGAATAAGGGTCTTGTTTAAGAAATTCGTCTAATAGTGCGTCAGAAATTTGATCAGCTACTTTGTCCGGATGTCCTTCCGAAACAGATTCTGATGTAAATAGATATGGCATTTTTATTTATTTTAATATGAACAATATTGTTTATTGATTTGATGCAAACTTAGTAAATATTTAGTTTTTTAGAAATAATAATAATAATAATAAAGGTTTCAATATATTGTATTATTGTCTAAGCATTATATTAAATTACGATTTAGTATCTAATTTATTTATATAAAATATCTGAAACTCAATACTATTAACTCTATTTGTGAATGGGGTAGCATTAAAATAATAGAAAAGTCTATTTGGTATATTCTTGAAAAATTTCTTCAAGTTTTTTCTCAAGTTTTTGCATTGATAATACTGTTAAATTGTTTTTAACTGCTAAATTAAATATTTCGCTTCTAATATCATTATCATTATCATTATCAATATCGCTTTCGATATGCCATGTATTATTTTTGTATAAATATGCTTTATTTACAGTTTTAAGTGATTCAAAAAACTCTTTTTCAACAGATTTATTTAACTCTACTTCTATTAGTTGTTGTTTCTTTGACGACTTAATATGTATGTTTTTAACAGTATCGTTTGCTACTATTACACCTTTATTAATTATAATTATTTTATCACAAATAGCTTCAACTTCTTGCATAATATGAGTTGATAACATAATTGTTTTTTCTTTTCCTACTTCTGAAATTAAATTTCTTATTTCTACTATTTGATTTGGGTCTAAGCCTGTTGTAGGTTCATCAAGAATGAGTACTTTAGGGTTATGAATAAGTGCTTGAGCAAGTCCTAGTCGTTGCCTGTAACCTTTTGATAATGCTCCAACTTTTTTATGTTGTTCACGAGTTAAACCGGTTTGCTCAATAATATTGTTAATTTTCTGTTTTATATTTTCCTTTATTTTATATATGCTTGCTATTAGTTCAATATGTTCTCTTACATACATATCTAAATACAATGGGTTGTGTTCGGGTAAATAGCCGATATTTTTTCTAACTTCAATTGATTTATCAATTATACTCGCTCCATTTACAAAGGCATTTCCTGATGTTTGAGAAATAAAGCCAGTTAAAATTTTCATCATTGTAGATTTTCCAGCACCATTTGGACCCAAAAAACCTACTATTTCTCCTGAGTTTATTTCAAATGATACATCATTTAGAGCATGTTGTTGTCCGTATATCTTACTTATTTTTTCTACTAAAATTGACATATTAAAATATGTATTAAGGTTTTCGACCTATATTTAATATTACTTACACACTTATACAATTCAAAAGATGAACTGGCTACCCGTCAGAAGTTGGACGGTCTTGTTTATCAGGTGTTTCGTAACAGGATAAAAATCAATCCTGTTAATCCTGTAAATCCTGTAAAAAAAAAATAATGTCCAATACTATACGTGTAGCCGATGAGCTTTATACAAAATATATAAAATACTTTTGCAAACATTGTATAAAGGGCTACCAGTTTTAAGTTAGCCGCTTTTTAACCGCAAAGTTACACAAAGTTTGACGCAAAGTTTCGCAAAGTTTTGCTAATCTTTATTTTAATTTTATGATTAAAACTACTTGAAAAACAAGACTGTCCAACTTCTGAAGGGTAGCCGTATAAAGCACAAATTATTTTTGTCATTTTTAATACGACATACCAGGGTTATGGTTAACAGCAATAACTTCTTTAATTTCTGGAATTTGTTGCTTTATTGTATGCTCTACTCCTGCCTTTAGTGTCATCATACTTACTGGACATGTTCCACATGCCCCTAATAATTTGACTTTTACTACCATGTCATCAGTCAGTTCTACAAATGATATATCTCCACCGTCAGATTGTAAATATGGTCTTATGGTATCTAAAGCTTCATTGATTCTGGATATTAATACATTTTTCATGATTAAAAGTTGTTATTTAAATTTATGTAGAACAGCTTGCATCAGGGTTTATTTTGACCTTTGATGTTGGTTTTAAATTAGCATTTCTGTATGCTACTCTATCAGACATATTTTTTGCAAGTTCATCTAGTGAATTACCAATTCCATTACTACTATCAAGTGCAGATGGAGTACCGTTATCACCATTTTCTCTGATACTTTGAACAATTGGTATTTGTCCTAGTAGGGGAATATTCATTTCTTCGGCAAGTTTTTTACAACCGTCTTTTCCAAAAATATAATATTTATTTTCAGGTAATTCGGCAGGAGTAAACCATGCCATATTTTCGACTAAACCAAGAATTGGGACTTCAATTTTATCGCTTTTAAACATATTTATTCCTTTTATTGCATCAGCTAATGCAACATCTTGAGGTGTGCTTACAATTACTGCACCTGTAACTGGTAATGTTTGAACCATTGTTAAATGAATATCGCTTGTTCCTGGAGGTAAGTCAATTAACAAATAATCTAATTTTCCCCAAATAGCATCGTTTATTAATTGCTGAAGTGCACTTGTTGCCATTGGACCTCTCCATATTAGAGCATCTTTTGGATTAACAAAAAAGCCTATGGATAACATTTTTACACCATATTTTTCAACAGGGTGTATTTTATCTTTATCACCAATTTTGGTAATTTTTGGTTTAATATTTTCTACATTAAACATTTTTGGAATTGATGGTCCAAAAATATCTGCATCAATTAGTCCAACTTTTGCTCCTGTTTTTGCTAATGACACTGCAAGATTTGTTGCTATAGTTGATTTACCTACTCCTCCTTTTCCTGATGCTATTGCTATTATGTTTTTTACACCTGGTAGTATTTTTTTATCTTCATCTATTCTACCAACTGTTACTCTTGAAGTTAGATTTACTTCTATTTCTACATTTTCATTAATTGAATTTTTGCAGGCTTTTATACATGCTTTTTCAAGTGATTTTTTAAAAGGGTTGTTAAATGTTGGTAATATAATGTCAAAACTTATTTTATTTTTATTGATTTTTATTGACTCTAGCATTTTTAGACTTACAATATCTTTTCCTACTTCTGGATATACAACCTGTTTTAATGCATTATATACTTGTTCTTCAGTGTATTTCATTGGCAATTTGTTTATAAAAGGTTATTAGTAAATATTTAAGGTCTTCGACCTATTTAATGTTGCCTACGCATTCTATTAATATCTTAATAATATGCAATTTAACAAAATATAAATATCGAAAAACTTTTGTTATAGTACTTATTAGGTGTAAACCAATTCTTCATTTCCTAACTTGTATTATCAGTACTGTTTATTTAGATTAAATAAACTTTAGCACAAATGTAAAAATTAATTCAAATATCGAGGCATATTTTTCAATATTATATTTTTATAAAATATTCAAATATTGAGCATTATTAAAAACTAATAGGTTTTCAGCAAGTTATATAATACAAGGGTTTGTTATGTTATACAACAATGTATTATTTCATATATGAATTTATGGTTATAAAAAAGTGGCTACCAGTTTTAAGTTAGACGCTTTTTAACCACAAAGTTACACAAAGTTTGACGCAAAGTTTCGCAAAGTTCGGCTACACGTATAGTACTGGACATTATTTTATTTTTTGACAGGATTTACAGGATTAACAGGATTGATTTTTA
>JAOZVK010000629.1 GCA_029938185.1 Bacteroidales bacterium
ACGCCATGAAAGGGCAAAAGCAACACAATAAAAAAAAGAATAAAATTAGAACTAACCTGCTTAACGGTTAGGTCTTATAGAAGGTTTTGAGAATATTTTCAATATTGGTAATACATTGAATATCTACTGTTTCGCCTCAGCCTACGGATAAATAACAACATGGTTATTGAGCAAAATCAGAGCAACAAAAATTATTTAATGACTACTTGCTTTTGCACCCAATTTAAAGTCTTCGACCTATTTAATGTGACTTATGCATTTTCACAAACTACTGTTATATTGTTAATTATATTAAACCAAATGTCGAAAAACTTTTGTAACAGTACTTAAAAAGGTGCGTAACACTGAAATAATTGTACCAAAATTTTTATTTTCCATAAATATCATCAAAAGTTTTCCGATATTTGTTCTTACACAATTATCAATATGATAGTGGTTTACAAAAATACGTAAACCACATTAAATAGGTAAAAGACCTTATAATATAATTTAATCAAATCTTATTATTCACCAATTCCTAAATAAACACTATCTTTGTTGTTCTTATTATTGATATTTTAAATTATTATACAAATGAAAATTAATAAAGGCGATAAAGTTAGCTTCTTAAATGATGTAGGTGGAGGTGTTGTTACAAAAATACTTGATAAAGACACAGCTCTTGTATTAAACGAACACGACTTTGAAGTACCTATTCTAATAAAAGAATTGATAGTTACCGAAACATCTACTAATTATGAGGTTTCGACTAATACCGAAAAAGTATTGACTAATAACAATATTGAGGTATTAAATGAAAATAATAATTTTGTAGAAGAATACGATGAAGAAGAAGAATATTCTAAAGATAATAATGATATAAATATTTATTTAGCCTTTATTCCTCAAGATGAAAAGAGACTAGACCAAACTAGTATGGATTTTTTCCTTATTAATGACAGCAACTACAATTTACAATACAATATTCTTCAAAAAAAAGATGTTTTATATGAAAGTAATACAGGAAAACTTGAAGCAAATGCAAAAGAGTTGCTAAAAAGTTATTCTCCACAAATGTATAAACAGCTATCTGTTTTAGTAATTCAAATATTATATTCTCAAAAATCTTTTCATAAATTAAAAGCTCCATTTCAAAAAGAAATCAAAATAAAACCTTTCAAATTTTTTAAAAGTTCAAGTTATAAAGAAAATGATTTTTTTCACAAACATGCTTTACTATTTACTGTTACAGAAGAAAGTTTTATGGAGGAAGCAATCAGCAAATTATCAAATATTGCAACTAATAAAATAATAAAAGAAAAAGAAATTAAAAGTATACATTTAAACAAACCAAAAACGTTTAAAAAAGTTGAAAAAATTAAACAACTTGAAGTAGATTTGCATATCCATGAATTGCTTGATACCACTAGCGGATTATCTAAAAAAGATATTTTAGATGTTCAAATGGATAAATTCAGAAAAATTATGAAACATGCAATTGATAAAAAAATTCCTAAAGTTGTTTTTATTCATGGCGTTGGAAATGGAGTATTAAAACTCGAAATTAGAAAAGAATTAGATAGAAAATTCAATAGATACAAATATCAAGATGCATCATTCAAAGAATATGGCTATGGAGCTACACTTGTAATTATTTATAGTTCAAGAAAAAAATAAGGTCTTCGACCTATTTATAGTTGCTTACGCAATAATATAAAAACAACTTAATCAAGAGAATACGAATAAGCAAATGCCGAAAAACTTTTGTAACAGTACTTACAAGAATATGCAACATGTTTCAAGCCACAACAAAATATTATAATTGTTCAAGCGTAAGTGAAATAAATAGCTTATGAGAGCAAAATTTAATACTAAAGTAAAACTATATGACTTATAAAGATAAGGTTGTTTGGATTACTGGAGCATCATCAGGAATTGGAGAAGCTCTTGTTTATGCTTTTGATAATAAAAAAGCAAAGTTAATTATTTCATCAAGAAATAAAACTGAACTTGAAAGGGTTAAAGGTAACTGTGATAATACTGACTGTATTTTAGTGCTTCCACTTGACTTAGCAAACCACGATACAATGAAAGAGAAAGTAGATATGGCTTTGGATAAGTTTGGGCATGTTGATATTTTGGTAAATAATGGAGGAGTAAGTCAAAGAGCTTTAATAAAAGACACAAAATTGGATGTTGATAAAAAAATAATGGATATTAACTATTTCGGAACCATAGCACTTACAAAAGCATTGTTGCCCGAAATGTTGAAAAAAAAATCAGGACATATTGTAGTTATTTCAAGTCTTACAGGTAAGTTTAGTACCCCTCTTCGCTCGGCTTATGCAGCTTCAAAGCATGCTTTGCATGGTTTTTTTGATGCTTTGCGTGTTGAAGTGTGGAAAGATAATGTAAAAGTTTTGATAGTTTGTCCAGGATTTATAAAAACTAATGTTTCAATAAATGCATTAGTTGGAAATGGCTTAGCTCACAATAAAATGGATCCCGCAGCCGAATCGGGAATGGAACCAAGTGTATTGGCTAAAAAAATACTAAAAGCTATTAAAAAAAATAAAGAAGAAATTCTTGTTGGTAGTACTGAAATACTAGGTGTTTACCTAAAAAGATATACTCCAAAACTATTCTCCAAAATTATAAAAAATAAGAAAGTTACTTAGGCAAATCAGGCTACCAGTTTTAAGTTAGCCGCTTTTTAACAGCAAAGTTACACAAAGTTTGACACAAAGTTTGACACAAAGTTTGACACAAAGTTTTGCTAATCTTTACTTTAATTCTATGATTAAAACTACTTGAGAAACAAGACAGTCCGACTTCTAACGGGGTTAGCCCAGTTTTTTTATAATCGGTGGGTGAGTAGAAACATCTCTTTCTGTCTTGACACCGAATGAACCTGCGACTTCTGGCTCTATTTGTTTTCACTTTTTAGGCTACCTTTCATTGATTGGACAAATTATGGGGGGGAATTAAAGCTACTTAAAAGTGATGTAAGGTCTTCGACCTATTTAATGTTGCTTACGCAAGATATATAATAAACGGT
>JAOZVK010000630.1 GCA_029938185.1 Bacteroidales bacterium
TATTGGGAGTTTTTATGAATATTTGCATTTGAAAAATCGGTATTAAATGAACTTTTCATTTTGTTCATCACATTATCGGGAAGGTTTGTATTATTACTGGATTTTTTTTGTATTGTTTTGCCTTGTATTAGCTCTTCTTCTTCCAAGTCTGATTTTTTTTGTATTGCTTTGTTTTGCATTATTCTTCATCTAATATTTCCATAGGCGATAGTAAGGTCTTCAACCTATTTAATGTGGCTTACGCATTTTTACAAATAGTTGTCATATAGCTAATTATGCAAAAATAAATGCCGAAAAACTTTTGTTAGGCTACTTAAATACGCAAGTTGTAGATTTATTTTTTGTTTTCGCTTATATTTTTTTGTTGATACCAAAACTATATAACGAAAAACAAAGGGTATAAGCAACCAAGTTATACACCACAGCTTAACCATGTTGCCATCCAAGAGATCAGTTTATATTATTTATTCTAAGAGTTATAGTTTTTTAATTAAAAGAGTTTAAATTTAATTTTAGAAATATATGTTTTCTTAATATAAATGTGATATATGAAAAAAGCAAGATAGCCTTAAACAAGTAATGCTATTAAAAAAAACATCTATAATTTCATTAATTCTAATTAATGATAATCAACTTGAAATTTAGATGTCGGAATTGAATATCAAAATAACATAGCATTGCTTGTTTATAACTACCAAAAGCAAGCATTTCGGGCTGCTTTGTATTATTTAAAAAAATAAAAATGAATGTCCGCTAAATATATATCTTTATAAATTACAGGATAAATTACCTGAAATTTATATGTACTTTCATTATATGCATACTTTATTGGAATATTTACAACATCATAAAATTCCACTCTTCCTTCATCTGTATTCATAACACTCAATGATATAATATTATAATTTTTCTCATCTCCAATAGAGCAAGGCTGAAAAACATTGTTATAAAAAAAAGTTCTTCGACAAAAAATATCCTCATTTACACCTGTATATGGTTCAATTCTATATAAATTTTCATTATTTGCAATTGTGCTATCAAGTATTTCTTTGAACCTGTTAATAACTAAAAGATGTTCTGATAATCCTTCAAAATATTCAGGCAAACATTTCATAAACTTTTTTCTTTTTTCTAAATTAAAAAGAGTGTCCGTTACAATCTCAAAAATTATACTATCTGTATTATTGATTAGATTTTCAATACAATGAAAATTATTTTCAGATAAATAGCTTTGCAGTTTAACCCTATCCGCTTGTCTGTCTCTAACAATTAATTTGTCTGCTCTTCCTATGTACATGTTAGAATATTTTTCCTCCTTACTTTGTCCTATTGAATTCCATATTTCTTCCTGACTTTGCACCATTGAGCTATATTTTTCCTCCTGACTTTGCCCCATTGGATTACAGGATAAATACGCCAAAAATATAATAATATAAATTTTTCTCATTTTAATTTGTCTTGTATTTGTATGTTTCATGTGTAAATAAAATTGTGAGAAGCTTAGCTATATTTATTTCTATACGAATTTTTAGCTCTGGTTATTATTTAGTATGCTGAATATCAAGAGTTACTCTACTTATATCCACTTCTTTGGAAACAAGCACTTTTCCACCACGACCAATATTCAAAGCCAAGCGACCTAAAAACATTCTGCGAACACTGCCTTTTAATGACGAGGCAGCGTGTCGCAAGCTTGGTAGAAATTGTTTAAAATTTATCTTTGATATTTTCATGCTGCAAAAGTAATCAAAAAATGGGATTGTTGTTTAAGTTGGACAAAAAAATTGTGCAGATAGCTTAAATTGAAATATTAATAGTGTATCTTTGTCTGACTTTGTGAGAGTTTCAAATGGTTAATTTTTATTTATGATTTCCCTAATTAACATAATGTATTGATTTATAAAGCATTACAAAAATATATTGCGATTTTATTATTGCTTATAAATCAGGCTATTAATAAACGGACACATACTTTTCCGACTTTTCAGCAAATATAGTAAAGTGGATATATTTTCATGCTATTGTTGTGTGAAACTTGTTTCTCATGTGTGTTTCATTACTCTAAAGTTTGACGTTCTTTGAATCTATGCGACCAGTATTTTTTTAATAATGGATCGTTAATAAAAAGATGTTTATAACGACGCAAAAAAACTTGCTCATTAAACACGCCCTTGTATTCTGTCAATATCACTTTTTGTGTTTTTTCATCACTAGTCCTAATCATCTCCCCGTCAAAAATAATTTTTCCATTTTTTTCTTTAAATTCGGAGGAACCAACAAAGCCTTTTACTGTTGTGCCTAGATGCTCTGCCATTCTTTGCGAAATAGAATTCTTTTGTGATTTTTCAAAATAAGGTTTACCTCCAGTGTTGCAGCCCCATAAGGTTACTTTGGCATTAAATGAAAAATTTGATACATCAATTTGTTCAATTGTTTCGGGACTAATTTCTCTTAATTTATAATCTCCAAGCTCTTTTTTTGCAGCTGCATTTATAGGATCATTTAAATCTCCTTCATAAGGTGTTCCGCCTAAAGATAATGCTGCGTTTGAACCTTCTAAATCAGTTGAACCATGACTAAAAATATCTAATTGTATGATTTTACCTTTTTCATATTTTTTATTTGTTGCCTTTACAAAAGATTCAGTATTTGGAGCATGAACAACTTCAATGTGATCTAAAGCATCATTGTACTCAGAACTCTTCTTTATCTTATCTTTTAGGGCATGTGCACTAAATTTAAAAGAAGCCATAAGATCTGTATCTTCTCTTTGCATAGCTGCATTGTGATATCCAGCTCCATGAATTATCAAATATATACCATGCGGCTTATCTTCAGTATCAATATGAGCAAATTGGTTTCCTCTAACATGATTGTACGGATTGTTGTATTTCTCCTCCATTATCATATTATCAAATTCTGCTTCTTTAGCTTTCATCTGTGAAATAAGTGGACTATCATCAAATTCTGCTTCTTTAGCTTTCATCTGCGAAATAAGCGGACTATCATCAAATCTTGCATCATGGGCTTTCA
>JAOZVK010000631.1 GCA_029938185.1 Bacteroidales bacterium
ATCCTGTTACGAAATACCTGATAAACAAGACTGTCCAACTTCTGACGGGTAGCCTGATTTGAAATATGTCTTACAAGCTTGATCTATTTGTGTAGTGAAACAAGTCATAAGTTTCTTTAGTCTTTTTATGAAATAATTTGCAAATTTATTTTTTTGAGCAATTCATTAAACATCAATGTTGGCATATGTTGCATGTGTCTCAATAAATTCACGTCTTGGAGCAACATCATCTCCCATCAAAATAGAAAAGGTTCTATCTGTTTCGGCTGCATTTTCAATTGTTACTTGCCTTAGAGTTCGCTGAAGTGGATTCATAGTAGTTTCCCACAGTTGTTCTGCATTCATTTCTCCCAAACCTTTGTATCTTTGTATAGTTACACTGGAATCGTTTCCTCCACCCAACTCTTTAACAGACATTAATCTGTCTTCTTCTGTCCAACAGTATTTAGATTTTTTTCCTTTTTTAACTAAATAAAGTGGCGGAGTTGCTATGTATAAATAACCTAATTCAACAAGTTCTTTCATATACCTGAAAAAGAATGTCATTATAAGCGTTGTGATATGACTGCCATCTACATCGGCATCAGTCATTATTACTATTTTGTGGTAACGTAGTTTTGTTAAATTTAGAGCCTTACTATCATCTTCGATACCTAATGTTACGCCCAGTGCTGTAAATACATTTTTAATTTCTTCATTTTCGAACACTTTGTGTTGCATTGCTTTCTCTACATTAAGAATTTTACCTCTTAATGGCATAATAGCTTGATATTTACGTTCTCTTCCTTGTTTGGCTGTTCCGCCTGCTGAATCTCCCTCGACAAGAAATATTTCGCTTCTTACAGGGTCTCTTTCGCTACAATCGGCAAGCTTGCCTGGTAGTCCTGCTCCACCCAATACTGTTTTTCTTTGAACAAGTTCTCTTGCTTTTCGTGCTGCATGACGTGCAGTTGCGGCAAGTATGACCTTTTGAACTATTGATTTTGCATCTTTTGGGTTTTCTTCAAGATAGTTTCTAAGTAATGTACTAACGGCTTTATCTACTGCTATACTTACATCGGAGTTTCCAAGTTTTGTTTTTGTTTGTCCCTCAAACTGTGGTTCTTGCACTTTAACTGATATAATTGCTGTTAATCCTTCTCTGAAATCATCGCCACTAACATCAAATTTCAACTTGCTAAGCATACCCGAATCTTCTGAATATTTTTTTAGTGTACGGGTTAAACCTCTACGAAAGCCTGAAAGATGTGTTCCGCCTTCAATAGTATTTATATTATTAACATATGAATGTATGTTTTCTCTAAACGATGTATTATATAGTAATGCTATTTCAACAGGAACTTCAGTATTTTCAGTTGAAATATGTATAACATGTTCAATAAGTTTTACTCTTGATTCATCTAAATATTCAACAAATTCTTTTAAACCTTCTTTAGAGAAAAAAGTATCTTTTATAAACTCGCCATTCTCATCTTTGTTTCTTTTATCTGTAATATTTAGTGTTATTCCTTTATTTAGAAATGCTAATTCTCTTAATCGTGCCGAAAGAATATCATATTTGTATTCGGTAGTAGTGAAAATACTATCATCGGGCAAAAAAGTTACTTCGGTTCCTGTTTTATCCGATTCTCCTATAACTTGAATATCACTTTGAGGTTTACCAATACTATACTCTTGTCTAAATATTTTTCCATCTCTATGTATTATTGCTTCCAATTTTATTGATAGGGCATTAACACATGAAACTCCAACACCATGCAAACCACCTGATACTTTATACGATTCTTTATTAAATTTACCACCAGCATGCAAAACTGTCATCACAACTTCAAGTGCCGATTTTTTTTCTTTTTCGTGCAGTGATGTAGGTATTCCTCTCCCATCATCTATTACTGTAACCGAATTGTCTTCATTAATAAATACATCAATTTTTTTACAATATCCCGCCAAAGCTTCATCAATAGAATTATCAACAACTTCGTATACTAAATGATGTAAACCTCTCTCGCCAACATCACCAATATACATTGCAGGTCGTTTTCTTACAGCTTCTAATCCTTCTAATACCTGAATACTATTTGCAGAGTATTCATTATTTTCATTTTGTAAATTATCATTATCAAAGTTATCCATGTTGTTTTACTTTATTTTATTCTTCACAAGGTACTGTACCTTATATGATTAGTTTAAAGATTTAATAATTTAAGGTCTTTGACCTATTATAATGTTTTTTATGTGTAATTAACTTATGCCATCCGTAAAATCGACAATTGTAGTAAATCAAACTTTAAGGGATTAAAGTTAAATGCTATTCCTATTTTTTATTTCTAATGTTGTTATAATAATAACATTATATCAAAAAAACATATTTTTTTATAAATTATATTTTATTATATAAAAATTGTAAGCAATATTAAATAGTTGCAAGACTTTAAAAAAGAGTACAAATATATAAAAATCAAATTTAGTATTAAAGTATTTTAATAAAAAAACAAGTTTCTTTTTTTAGAGTCAGTATAATCATTTTATATAAAACATATTTAAAACTCAATCTTTTTCGGATTCTCAATTAAAAAGAATGACACCGAACTTATCACAGTCATTCTCGACATGTGTATAAAGCATCGTTCAATGTGAAATAAGTTGCCCTCTGGCAAATCTTATTTAATAATTACAAAAGTATAAAATATTTTATTTATTGCTAAAATATCTAAATAATAATTATATTTTTGCACTCAAAACTGGATACTTTTCAATTAAAATTTACAGGTTTAAAATAAAAAATAAGGTTTTTAAGAATAAAGAAAGTGTAAATTACTTTTTGACATTTATGAAAAATACCAAAATATGATATAAGGCAAATTACAAATAATTAAGTACTGTTACAAAAGTTTTTCAACATTTACTTATTCATAACTTCCTGATTAAATTATCTTTGTACTAATGCGTAAGCAACTATAAATAGGTCGAAGACCTTAGTTCGTCCCTTGAGTGACTTTATGTCATAAGTTCTTTTAATACCACGATTATC
>JAOZVK010000162.1 GCA_029938185.1 Bacteroidales bacterium
TTTATCCTGTTATAAAATACCTGATAAACAAGACTGTCCAACTTCTGACGGGTAGCCCAATTTTGCATTTTAGGTCTTAGACCTATTTAAAAGTAATAATTTAGGAATCGTTAAAAAATAACTTTCCGATTTGTTTTTTGTAAGATACTTATATTTAGGTGTAAACCAATTCGTAATTCGTAATTTATAATTCGTCATTTCCTTAGCAAAAATTATGCGTAAGCAACGCAAAAAGACTCGAAGAGTCATTAACATCCTCCTTCTTCTTCTTCCACTTTAACTTTTTTAACGGTTATTTTTTTTGGAGATTTGCTTTTAGAAGAAGTGTTGCTACTTACACCAGCAGTATTACTAATTACTTTAGCAAAGTCGTATTTAGCTTTTTCATTTCTATAATCGCCTGTCATTGGGGCGTATTGGTCTATAATGTGTTTTTTAACATAATCATAGCCACCTTGCAAGATTCTATTATTTTTAAAACCCAACTGTTTAAAAATTAGCCAAGGTCCGCAGGCTCCACACTCATCAGAATAGTATAGTATATTTATTTTTTTGTCCTGATTTAAAAAAGGTTCATATTCATTTAGCAATATTTTATTTAAAGGAATATTTATAGCTCCTCTAATATGACCTTTCGAAAATTCATAAGGAGAGCGTAGATCTACAAATCTAAAAAGTGAGTCATTATTATAGTAAATATCTGTAAATTTTTCTGGTCTAATAACATCTTCTCTTTTTAATGCTTCTTCCAGCATTTGTTCGGAACTTATTACATATTTTTTTTCGGGTTCGGACATGAAAACAATGCCTAAAACTATAATTATAACAAAACCTATTGCTGCAACAGGCAGTTTATTCGATATGTTTTTATATTCTACATGAGAATTATTTTGATTATTCATTTTTTTTAATTTTTAAAGTCTTCGACTTATTTAATGTTGCTTACGCATTCAATTTATAATCTAACAATATGTAAATTAACAGAGTGTAAATATAAAAAAACTTCAGATAGATTACTTAGAATTGTTTTAACAACCACCCTCTTCTTCTTCGATTTTTTTCTTTATCACTTTGGTTTTTATTTTAATGTTTTTCGGCTTCTCTGTATTACTACCTGTAGTTGTTCCTCCTCCAAAAAACATGCTTGCACCTTTTCTGAATTTATATAAATTAACTTCATCTTTCGTAGCATATTTATCAGGGTGTTTTGGAACTATAATAGTTTCAATCCAATAATTTAAGCCGCCTTTCATGACATAATTATTCTTGAAATTTAATCGTCTACTTAACATCCAAGCTTGATTAGCATAAATAGAACCATTTGAATAAAAAATATTCTTTTTAGTATCTTGGTTTAATAAATTCGCCCATACATATTTACCTTTTTTATTTTTATCAAGTAAATTTTTTAATGGAACATTTATAGATCTTGTTAAGCTAAATTTTTTAAACTCTTCGGGAGTTCTAACATCTATAAGTTGAATTGAAGGGTCTTCACTTATAATCATTTCAGCTACCATGTCGGTTGTTAAAAATCTTGTTTCATCAATTATTTCAACCAATAACTGCTCTGGTTTCAATTCGTTTAGGTCGTATTTTGGGGGTAGCATAAATAGACCTATTGATAAAGCAATAAGCATTACCGACATAAAAATATACTTTTTATTTATTATCATAGTCTGTAGTGTATTAAGACATAAATTGATTAAGTTTATAAATGTAATAATTTGACATGATTAACAGGATATTTAAAACATGTAAATCCTGTAAATCTTGTCCTAAATAATACTAAGTAGGTCGATATATAAAAACAACACTTTTGTTTTTTTTATTATGCTGTTTATCAAGCGTAAGCAAAATTGTTAATTATCCATTGTTCATTGTTAATTACTTAAAGAAACTTATTGACTTGTTTCAGTAGTATTAATATTTTTGAATTTTGTTAGATACTTTTGTTTGTATTTTTGCTGTAATAACAAAAACAGCAATTGCAATAATTACGAAAAGAAGAACAAATAATTCTTTAGATATTCCTATTGAGTCATATACTTTTACGGGTCCTAAAGCTCCACTTTTATAAAACTCGGAATATAAAGGATAGGCTAAATCAAAAATAAATGCACCTATCATTATTCCTCCAATAAATATCATTGCATCAATTTTACCGATTGCAGCTGCAGAGAAACTTGTTCCTGGACAAAATCCTCCAAGCAACATTCCTATTCCAGCAAATACTCCACCTATAATTGTTGGACCAATATAAAATCTATTAACAAAAACTTGCTCCAAGTCAATCCAACCCAAATAATGGAAGTAAAGTAAACCTAATCCTGCTGTAATTGCAGCGGTAAAAAACACTCTTATTACTATAAAATCATATCCGTAAAATACTCCTGCCAATTTTCTTGCTGACGAAAAGCCAGCACTTTCGAGAATAAATCCGAATCCTATACCAATTACAAGAGCAACAACATAGCTCCATTCATCTGCTGGTGTAAATATTGGTCCCATTTTTATTGTATTTTTTAATTGTTTTTAAATAATATAAGTACCTATACAAAAAACTTTCAACATATATAATTTGTTAAATTACATATTGTTAAAATATTAATTAAGATACGTAAGCAACATTAAACAGGTCGAAGACCTCAATTTTTTATAGCCAAAGCTTTCGAAAAAACCATGCAAACAGATAGCCTGTACCAAACATAACAGCTACTAAAACAAATCCGGAAGTTGCAAAAACAGCCATAGCCGACAAGCCTCCTCCACTTGCACAACCTCTTGCAAACGAAGCTCCTATGCCAAACATTACACCTCCTAATACTGCTGCGATAATACGCTTTTTTGATGTTAATTTTGGTGAATGTTCTAATTTTAGTTTTAAGCGATTGTTAATAATACCCGAAATAAAACCACCTAATAATAAACCTATTACCATAAATACTAAACGGTTTTTAAGAGGTTCTTTTCCATTTTTCACATATTTATGAAAATATGAATTAGGGTTTTCGATATGACTAGGAACTACTATTTGTTCAATTTTTGCTACCGCTCTTTTTACTGCACCACTCGAACCTAATCCTTCGCGTGTATGCCAAAACGAAAAAAGAATTATTAGACCTAAAATAAATCCTGCTAAATACGGATTCATATATTTTTTAGTATTTTCCATTTGTATTTAATTTTATTGACTATTTGAGCCTTTTTATATTGCTTACAACAAATAATTGCTGAAAATAGATTTCGTGTTAAATCGTATTTTAAGGTCTTCGACCTTTTTAATAATACTTTCGCTTAGTGTATAATTAAGTATTCTTACAAAAGTTTTTCCGCATTTAATATCTGTTAATTATTAAAATCTGAATACTTTACACTCTCGACCTTGCCCCATAAATAGGTCGAAGACCTTAGCTATATTTTATGAAATAAGCTCTACTAAATAGATGAAAGCTTTTGTAGGTGCTCTTAATAGGCTATCCGCGTAAAGTTGGACAGTGTTGTTTATCAGGTGTTTCGTAACAGTATAAAAATCAATCATGTTAATCCTGTAAATCCTGTCAAAAAATAAAATAATGTCCAATAAGTAATTGACAATTGATAATAAACAATTGATAATTTTGTTTACACCAGAATTACAATAAGTTACAACTTTACAAAGTGTCGATTTTATATGATAACCTACTTATTAAACGTGTAGCCTCTTAATATAAATACCTTGTTACTTGTCCTGCATCAACCATTATAAATCTAAACATAAGACCACCCCATAGTATTAATGCTGCCGGTATAGCAATGGGTACTTTAAATTTTAGTAGCTCAAGAGATTCAAGAATTGCAGGTATTATTAGTCCTAGTATAATAACATTTACCCAGAACGAGATTGTATACTCACCACCAAGAAAATAATGTGCTGCATCAATTTTTACTTGCGAACCTGCAACATATCCCATAAAAAGATGAGTGATAAAAAATAATTCTACAACTATTAATAGTAAATCAATTCTACTAAATACTATTTTTTCGGTATGATTTTTTGACATCCACATAATTGTTGCTGCTGCTGTCGATAGCCCCGATGTTAGAAATAATGGACCTAAAATCGAAGTATTCCATAATGGTCTGGCATTAAAAGCCGAAAGTAAAATACCAGTATATACTCCCAGTATAACAGAAAAAACAATCATAATCCATGCAAATGGTTTTCTTTCTTTTATTACAAATTGTTCAAATTTTCTAAGCCAATTAAATTTCCAATCCCAATTAAATTCTTTATCTGTCTCTGTTTCAACAATAATAAATTTCAAAAGGCTTGCAAATTTTTTTCTTGAATCCAATTTTGGAAAAATTTCTTTTAAATAACTTGCAATCCATACAACCGCCATTGGCATAATAAGAAACAAAGCCCAAGCACCCCACGACATTGGCGATTCTAATCTAATTGTAGTATATAGTTGCCAAAAATATAATGGGTGTTTTAGGTCTAATAGAAGTGCAATAAGTCCTAAAACTATTGCAAACAAAGCTATTATTGGACCTATTTTTACTGCAGTCGGGAAATTTTTCGTTTTACCTGTTAATGTATAATAGGAAGCAAAAAATAATAAACCTGCCGCAAGACCTCCTAAAAACAAATATACTGGTATTTGCCAATGCCAAACATGCAAAACAGGGTCAATGTTTGGTATCATTCGTCCACTTGTTATAATTTCTTCTTTCATTTATATAATATTTAAAATGTTATTAGAGTATTAATAAAATGGGCTACCCACATAAGTTTGGATAACACTGTTTATCAGATGTTTCATAACAGGATAAAAACCAATCCTGTAAATCCTGTCAAAAAAATAAAATTATGTCCAATACTAAACATGTAGCCATAAAATGCGTAAGCAACATTAAACAGGTCGAAGACCTAAACTAAATAAAAAATTTGGGGACTTGTACCTGCTTCCGGTGCAAGGACTTTCCATTTTCTTGTTGCAATAATTTTTGATACCACACTATTTTTATCATCTAAATCGCCAAAATACATACACTTAGTAGGACAAACCGATACACATGCAGGCAATTGACCATTTTTAAGTCTATGGTCACAAAATGTACATTTATCGACCCAACCTTCTGGGTGAAAATATCTTGCATCATAAGGACACGACTCTATACAAGCTCCACAACCAATACATTCGAAATGTGTTACTTTTATAATTCCACCATCAATTATATGACTTGCTCCAGTCGGACATGTTCTAACACATGGTGTATTGTCGCAATGATTGCATCTTTCGGATCTTATTTCAAGTTCAAGTTTTGGATATGTGCCATCTGTTGTTTCAGAAATCCAATCACGACAAAATCCTAATGGGACATTGTTTTCTGTTTGACAGGCGACTACACAATCGCTACATCCAACACATTTTTTTGTGTCTATTGCCATTGCATACCTCATAGCTATATTTTTAAAATTGTTAAATTTTTAATATTTATCATATATAAGTAGATTATCGTATAATTCAAGTGTAAGCAAAATTATCAATTTTCCATTGTCAATTTTCAATTTAGACTCTTGTTGGTTTTTCTGTCAAAAAAGTAACAAAATTGCTTCTCATTCCAGTACTACCCGTTTCTTTATCAATTTTAATATCTGAAATTAGTTCAGTATCACTTATTCCACTACCAAACCCATTTGTTAATCTTTTGTCAGTACGTCCAAATCCATGTACCATAAAAACAGAATCCCATCTAATTCGTTCTGTAATTCTTACTTTTATAGAAAAAGAAGATACCCTATTCATATGATTTTTTAACCATATTTTTTGACCATTTTTTAAACCCCATTCTTCAGCAACTTTTGGATTTACCCACAATTTGTTTTCTTTTGTGATATCCATTAAATTTGGATTATTGGTTGTTCTACTAAATGTGTGTGCAGGAGTTCGTCCGTAAATCAATCTATAAAAACCCTGTTCAGGTTCGGGATGTGCTTTGTAAACTGGCATTGCATCGAAACCATACGATTCGAGAACCGATGAGTATAATTCTATTTTACCCGATGGAGTATGAAATTCTGGTTCTTCTCCTTCGGCAAAATATAAATCGTCAAACTTTCGTCCTATTTTTTTAACTCCCAAATGTTTCATTTCTTCGAGCGAAGAGCCAATCTTTTTTAGTTGCCAATCTAAAACTTCCGAATAGTCTTCAAATTTGAAAAATTCGCCTAATCCTAATTGTTCCGATATTTTTTTGCAAATCCACCATCCTGGTTTCGAGTCGAATCTTGGTTTAGCAGCTGGCATTCTTAATGCAATATTTGGTTCTCTATGCTGCGAAACTCTAATATCATCGTATCTTTCGAGATATGTACATTCGGGCAAAACAATATCTGCAAAACCTGTGATTTCTGCTGGCATTGTATCAACAACAACAAGATATTCCAGATTATTAATAGCTTCTACTGTATTATTTAGGTCTGGCATTGTTGCAATTAAATTTGTTCCTGCAACAAACCATGCTTTAATTGGGTGTTCACCTTTGTATGCAGGGTGCGAACCATCAACCAAGGCATTTGTAACTCCAGTACTTGCCAATGGATATTCTCCTTTTTTCACATCGCGCCATGTCCATTTTGGTTTTGGAAATTTGGGACTTGGATATTTAGGCAATTTAGCTTTTTCGGGAATAAAAAAACCACCTTTGCGACCCCACGAACCAAGCAAAGCATTTAAAATTGCTACTGCACGTAATCTTTGAGTATCATCACCATACCATGTAACATGCCTTCCAGGATGTATGATAACAGATGGCGAAGCTTTTGCCATTTCGTAAGCACTATTAATTATTAAGTCTGGTTTAATTGTAGTTATACCGTAAGCCCATTCTGGAGTAAAGTTTTTAACATGTTCTTTTAATTGCTCAAAACCACTTGTGTTTTTTTCTACATATTCTTTGTCGAAAAACTCTTCCTTTATAATAATATGTATCCAAGCTAACAATAATGCAAGATCTGTAGAGGGTTTTATTGGCAGCCAATATTTTGATTTGCTTGCAGCTGTCGAAAATCTTGGGTCAACTGTAATTATTGTAGCATCTTTATCAATTGCATCAGACATTTCCTGAACTTGTCCATTATGCATATTTTCGCCTAAATGTGAACCTATTAATACCAAGCATTTTGTATCTCTAATATCAAGTGGCTCTGGAGAGTGTAGTGGGTGTCCAAAAGTTACTTTAAACGCTTCTTCTCTTGGTCCTTTGCATTGTGCGTATGCTGGTCCTACAATATTTTTGCTTCCATATGCTTTAAATAATTTTGCAAAGTGCTTTCCACTCGAACCATGTTTAAACAAAGCAAAACTCTCTGAACCATATTTATTTTTTATTTCTTTCATCATCTTTGCAATTGTCTCAATTGCTTCTTCCCACGAAATCTCAACAAATTTTTGATTTCCAGGTTCTCCAACACGTTTCAAAGGTTTTTTTAGTCTATCATTATCTGTATACATTCCTACTCCACCGGTTCCTCTTGGACAAAATCGTCCATTACTATGTGGGTCATCTTCGTTTCCAATTATTTTCCAAATTTTATCATTTTTATCAGTATAAACCCAGCCTGCGCAATTCCAAAAACATACCTCACAATAATTAGGGTATCTTTTAGCCTCAATATCATCAAGCTTTTTTTCATCTGATTTTATCATCCCTGGAATCCAATTTAACAAAGGAGTTGTTGCAAGTGCAATACCTCCTGCTCCCATTGATGATATTTTTATAAAATCTCTTCTATTTGTTTTCATTTGACAATAGTTTTATATTGATATATATCAATAATAATATTACTCAAAGTTAAGACTGTATTTAATATTTATCTATTTTGTAAAACATATTTTTATATTTATTATGAAAAAGTATTTAAATACGTATTTATACAATGCACATAATAAATAAGATAACTCTTATTTGTATTTAATTTAAATAGAGTAAAATGTCAAAAAACATATATTGTTATGTATATATGTTGATATTTTTGGCTACACACGTAGCCGTTGTTTGCCCTCTACGATGGTGTTAAGTTCATTACATTCATTTTCTATCAATATTTTACTTTTACGAGGTATTTTTGCAAACATTAAAAATCAATAAAAAATTACAAAAATTGCAAAATTCGGTTATGGCTTGAAACATGTCGCATATTTTTGTTTATTTCATAGTTTGTCTTTGTATTTATTTTATATTTTTGTAATTTGCAATCTAACAAACAAATTTACAGATATATTTGTGAATATTTACTATAATTATTAGCATATTTCATAATTTTATTTTGCATATAATTCTACTTTACGAACTTAAAACTATTTGATAATTAAACTATTAAAACATTTTTATTAGTATTTCAAATATTTAGTATAATGTATTTAATTGCTTTTGCCCTTTCAGGGCGTTCTTGCTTATGAATGCATTTATACATAGGGCGTTGCCCCATGTTAATGCTTATGCCCATTCAGGGCAGAAAAACTCGAGAAATAGAAATTCAAGATACTAACTATTTATTTTTTGAAGTCCGAAACTTTAGTAATACTACTTATAGAATATGAACAATAAATAAAAAAAAATAGTAATTTTAAAATAATATTTAACTTTGAATTGATTATTTTTGTAAAACATTTCACTTATTGAACCTCTAAGTAGTTTAACAAAAGTTTTTCGATATTTATGTTTTATAAATTGTATATTAAGGTCTTCGACCTATTTAATGTGGCTTACGTATTTTCACAAACTACTGTTATATTGTTAATTATAATAAACCAAATGTCGAAAAACTTTTGTAACAGTACTTATAAGTAGATTGACAATTGATAATAAACAATTGATAATTTTGTTTACACCAGAATTACAATAAGTTATAACTTTACAAAGTGTCGATTTTATATGATAACCTACTTAAACAATTTTAAACAAGTCGAAAGCTTTAAATAAACATTAAAAACCCCATATGTCAATAAAAAAAAGTAATACTAAGCAAATTATTTTATATATAATTTTTGATTATATAAGTGCAGTTACTGCTTGGAGCATATTTTATATATTTCGCAAAGTATATATTGAATCTGAAAAATTCGGATATGCAATTGATATTGAATTTAGCAAAAACTATTTTATTGGAGTATTCGGTTTAGCACTATTTTGGGTAATTTTATACAGTTTAATAGGATTTTACAAAGTTCAATTTGTACGCTCCCGACTTAAAGAATTAGGTCAAAGTTTATTAATCACAATAATTGGAGTTATAATTATATTCATAGTTCTGATTCTTGACGATACAATTGTTAATCATAGAAGCTATTACTTCTCTATATCAGTTCTTTTCCTATTACATTTTTTCATTTCGTATATACCTCGTCTAATAATTACAAATTCAATTATCAAAAATATAAAAAAAGGCAAAATTGTGTACAACACATTGATAATTGGAAATAATGGTACAGCTCTAAATATTTATAATGCATTTCAAGACTTATATGAGCCAGTTGGATACAACTTTGTTGGCTTTGTTAGTATTGACAATAGTATAGATAAAAAACTCACTAACAAACTCAAGCATCTTGGAAATATTTTACTACTTAACCAAGTAATAAAAGAGAACAATATTGTAAATATAATAATTGCTATAAAATCATATGAATATAATAAAATAAGTGAAATAATTAATGAATTATTTCAATTCAATATATCAATAAAAATTGTTCCTGGATTATATAATATGCTAATAGGTAGGGCAAAAATGAGCAATTTGTATAATCCCCCTTTAATTGAAGTTACATATGATATGATGTCTGAGTGGCAAAAAGTAGCAAAACAAATTATTGATATTTGCTTTTCGTCATTATTTATTATTTTTTTTTCTCCTCTTTATATATTAATAGCAATTGGTATAAAATTATCATCAAAAGGTCCAATTTTTTATAAACAAAAACGAATTGGTAAAAATACTACCCCCTTTATTATATACAAATTCAGAACAATGATTATTGATGCAGAAAAGGGAACACCTCAATTGTCATCACCAAATGATAAAAGAATAACAAAATTTGGATTTTGGTTAAGAAAATATCGTCTTGACGAAATACCTCAGTTTTTTAATGTAATCAAAGGAAACATGTCTCTTGTTGGACCTCGTCCTGAGCGACAATTTTATATAAATCAGATTGTTAAAAAAGCTCCTCATTATTTACATTTACTGAAAGTTAAACCCGGTATAACATCATGGGGACAAGTTAGATATGGATATGCTGAAAATGTTGAAGAAATGATTCTCCGATTAAAATATGATATTCTATATATTGAAAATATGTCCTTATATATTGATTTTAAAATATTGATTTACACAATAAAAACTGTTTTAGAAGCAAACGGAAAATAAGGTCTTCAACCTATTTAATGTTGCTTAGGAAACTACGAATTAAGGTCTAAGACTGGGGTGTTAATAATCAATAAATTTGTATCATGCTAATTTTATTCTTACA
>JAOZVK010000163.1 GCA_029938185.1 Bacteroidales bacterium
ATCCTGCGGCTCCTGTTACGACTATCATATGTTATGTTATTTAAATGGTACAATTGTACAATGCTTTGATTAATAATTGATAACAGTTTATTAATATTAAAACTATAACCGTTTAGAGTATATATTAAAACCTTATCACATGGATTATAGAGTCAGTATTAATCTGTTATTTTGTTGTGGTTTGAAACATGTCACATATTTTTACTTATATTCGTTGTATGTTGTTATATTTAAAAAATTGCAATGAAAATCAATAACATAACTGCCTACTGTCGGCGTGGCTTCAATGCCACACCGACAGTTTTAAACAGGCAAAATGTAACAAACCAGTACAATTAATCTGTTATTTCTTAATTATTCTGATTATGTTTGTATTATCAAGTTCATGAAATATGTAAGCAAAACCAAACAAGTCAAAAACATAAGATAGTGCAATAATACAAAATATTATTAAACAATAAAAATTGCTTTTTTTACGATTCAATTATCATTCTTTGATATAAATTAACAAGTTTGTTTTGATATTTTATTTTTTAAATATAATTTTACAATTGTATTTTTAGGCTTTTCGAGCCTTTTAAGGTTGCTTACGCCTAAATAATTTTACGATTATTGATTATCAGTTAATTAAAAAGTAAAAATAAATTTGTGAGTAAATAAACTTGATTAAGCTATTTTAATAATTCATACTAACTACTAAATAATTGTAAGTAGCATTTAGTGCATTAAATCCATTATTCGATGAAAAAAGCACCCAAATATATAAGCTTAAGAATGTATATTCTATCAATAATGTTTTACATTTTTCTACTATTACCTATATTAGGTTTTTTAGTATTAAAAAACAGTTATAAGTTTCAAAGTCTAAAATCTTTACATATACATATTGATAGCACTAAAGCAAAAGTTGATAGTCTGAATAAAATAAAAAATTATATTGAAGATAGTTTACTAATTGATATAGAAAATATTAATGATAGTATTATAGCTAATTTAGAAATTGATTCTATAATAACAAAACAAAAAAAAGCTAAATTAATTAAAAAATTAAAAACTTTAAATGAAAAAAAAGAATCCGAAGAGGATAATATGGCATTGTTAAAAACATTCAATATATTATTTTCAATGATAGCAATTAGTTTTTTTATAAGTACTTTTTTTGCAATTCCATTTAAAATATTTTTCCGAAGAAAACGCCGAAATAAAAAAATAAATAAACGAATAAATAAAATAGTACGAAATATAATTTTAAAAACACCTGCAATAAATACTTTTATTTTTGGATTACCATACATAGTCATGATAATTTTTATGGCTTTAACATTGGAATCTGTTAATAATTTCGACGATATGGTAGAGTATAATCTATACGCTCAAGTTTTTTATATTGCTATAGTATCTACTATTTTAATTCTAATTTTTATATATTTTTGGCAAAAACATAGAGTTCATAATAAATATATAGAGTTTGTATATACTAAACACGAACTCAAAAAAAGTATTTTTAATAAAAAATCTGGTAAAATCAGAAATCGCCTATTGCTGTCTACATTAATGACAACATTTTTACCATTGGCAGTAGTTTTTCTTTATCTTTTTCTGAGTTTGACTCCATTAAATTCTCTAAAAATTAAGAATCTTAATTCAGACCATAAAAAAATTATTTTGGGTGAGTTTTATGACCTTTTTTATACATTGGAAAATATAAAAATTAGTGAAAAAAAAGATGACAAAAAAGATAAAAAAAAGAACAACATTAAAATAGATTATGAAGGAGAAAAATTTTTAACCGAAAATGGATATTACGTAAACAGTATTAACACATATTTGATGTTAATGGGAATTATAAATGGTATTTCATTGGCACTTATATACATATTGTTTTTTGTAAATTGGTCTACAAAAAGTATAGTTATGCCAATAAAAGAGCTACTTATAAAAATACAAAAAACAAAAGGGCAGGATATGGATAACTTTGCAATTGTTAGAACTAATGACGAAATAGGCAAACTTACCGAAGGTTTTAACAATATGACCGAACGTATTTACGACTTTGTACTTCAAATATCTCAAATGAATGCAGAACTTGAAGACAAAGTTAAAGAACGAACTGCTGAAATTTCGCAACAAAAAGAAGAAATTGAAACACAAAGAGATGCAATTATTGAACAAAAAAATGAAATCGAAACCCAGCGTGATTTTGCTAACGACCAAAAAGATTTAATTGTAACACAAAATGTAGCCATAACCGATAGTATACAATATGCTAGTAATATTCAAAAAGCAATATTACCACCAAATGAATATATTAAAAAACTATTACCTAATAGCTTTGTTTTCTTTAAACCCAGAGATATAGTTAGTGGTGATTTTTACTGGATTAGCGAAAAACATAACAAAATTATTGTTGCAATAGCCGATTGTACAGGACATGGTGTACCGGGTGCTTTTATGAGTATGCTGGGAACATCTTTTTTAAGAGAAATTGTTGATAAAAATAGTTTATTATTAAAACATTCTCAATTAAAAGCTGATAATGTGTTAAATAAATTAAGACACCTTGTAATAGAATCGCTTCACCAAACTGGTAAAAAAGACGAAGCTAAAGATGGAATGGATATTGCCCTATGCATTATTGATAAAAAAAACAAAAAGATAGAATATGCTGGTGCTCACAATCCCTTATACATTATTAGGAAGGGCGAGTTGATTGAATATAAAGCAGATAAAATGCCAATAGGTACATATAGAATCGAAGAAGAAATACCATTTACAAACAAAACAATCGAAATTGAAACAGGAGATTCAATATATATGTTTACCGATGGATACCTTGACCAGTTTGGTGGACACAAATTACGTAAATTTATGATTCCCAGATTTCAAAAAATGTTGTTAAGTATTTATAATGAAGATTTGTCAAAGCAGCATCAAATTATTAAACAAACATTAGATAAGTGGATGAACGGGACACAGCAAATAGATGATATATTAGTATTTGGAGCAAAAATATAGGTCTTCGACCACCTACATGACATTTTTTATTTGACGTAATTTGGACAGGATTAACAGGATTTACATGTTTTTTTATCATGTTAATCTTGTCAAAAATATTCATTTTACTACAGTTGTAATTTTTGTCATCTAGTGTGTAACATTATAAAATTTAACTTTGAACAATAAAACAACCATATATTTAATAGTATTATTATGTTTCATGTTTTATAAACATGATATATATTCTCAAAATACTATCAAAATTGACAGTCTCAATAATTTATTGGAAAACACCAATAAATACAATAAAATATCAATATTATATAAACTTGCTGATAACTATATGTTTTCATCATATAGCAAATCGTTGAAATATGCTAATAAAGCAGTTTTGTTATGTGACGAACTATTAAATTCAAAACATTCAATAACACAACCTATTGATATTATACATGTATATAGATATGATAAAAAAAGGATTTTGGACTTTAAAAGTAAACTTTACTCCTTACTTGGAGAATTGTATTTTTATCAAGATAATTATGAAAAATCTTTAGAATATTTTAAATACACCTTAAAAATACACAAAAAAAATAAAGATAAAAAAGAAATCGGTAATACATATAACAACTTAGGAATTGTTTATAGAAATAAAGGAGACTATAATAAAGCCCTTGATTATTATAAGAAAGCTTTAGATTACAAAAAACAAATAAACAATAAAAGTGGAATAAGTGCAACTTTTAATAATATTGGAGTTGTTTATGAAATGAACCTTAATAATTTAGTTAAAGCGATAGAATATTATAAAAAAGCATATAATATTGATAAAGAAATAGGAAATTTAGAAGGGCTTGCCACATCATTACTAAACATTGCCGATATTCTACGTAAGCAAAAAGATTATACTAATTCTATAATACATAGTAATAAATGTATTGAAATTACTAAAAAAAAAGGTTTTATTGATACCGAATATAAAGTCTATGAAAGTTTATATAAAACATATAAATCATTAAAAAAATATAATAAATCTCTTTTTTATCATGAAAAATACTCAATTCTAAAAGATTCGTTGATTAATATTGATAGCAAAAAACAAATAAATGAATTAGAAATACAATATGAAACTGAAAAAAAAAATAATCAAATATTATTATTAAATAATGAAAAAGAAATATCAAAATATAAATTAGAAAAAAATAAAGATTCTATAAAAAAGCAACAAATTATAATTTTTTTTATAACTCTTGGATTTATCTCAATTGTAATTTTTTCAATCGCTATATTTAAACAGTTTAAACATAAACAGTTAGCAAATCAGATGCTTATAATGCAAAATGCAGAAATAATGCAACAAAAAGAAGAAATAGAATCACAAAGAGATGAAATAGAATCACAAAGAAATTATGTAACATCTCAGAAACAAGAAATTGAAAATAAAAACAAACATATAACTGATAGTATATTATATGCACAAAGAATACAAAATGCAATACTTCCTAAGAGTTCGTTGCTATCTAAATATTTTGAAAACCATTTTATTTTATATAAACCAAAAGATATTGTAAGTGGTGATTACTATTATATTAAAAGCATTAGTAATAAACTTATTGTAGCTGTTGCCGACTGTACAGGACATGGTGTTCCGGGTGCATTTCTCAGTATGTTAGGTTATGCTTTGATGAATGAAATTGTTACAAACAGAAAAGTAACAAAAGCAAGCGAGCTATTAAATATACTTAGAGATAAAATTGTAGAATCGTTGAATCAATCAGAAACACAATCAAATAGAGATGGTATTGATATGGCTTTTGTAATTATTGATTTCCCAAGTTTGATTATGGAATTTTCTGGTGCATATAATCCTGTTTATATTATCAGAAAAAATACAGCTAATGAAAAAGAACTAATAATTATAAAAGGTGATAAAATGCCAATAGGTGTTTATTATAAAAAAATGCATAGTTTTACTAATCATAGATTACAGCTACAAAAAGGTGATAATATATATATGTTTTCAGATGGCTATGTTGATCAGTTTGGAGGTGAGTATGATAGAAAGTTTATGCTAACTAATTTTAAAAATATTTTATTAAAAATTTCAGACATACCAATGGAGGAACAAAAAATCATACTCGAAAATAGTTTCAATAAATGGAAAAAAGATAAAGTACAGATTGACGATATATTAATCGTTGGACTAAAAGTTTGAAGTCAATAAAATCGCAAAGCGATAATCTATTGGTAACCCACGATGGTAATCGTGGGCTGATAACAAGCCAATTACATAAATACCTTTAGGCATGACCAATAAAATTGCTGACTTTATGGACGCACACTAATTAAGTTAATGAACTATTTAAAAAGTTTCATAATCATCGTCTGGTTCATTATTTTTTAAGTTATAATTTATACCTAAATTTTCTTTACTTATCTTTTTTTTATCTACTTTTCTGCTTGTTGCATTAAAAGTATTATCAACATTAAAAAATGAAATAGAATCAAGCAATTGTTCGGCTTGACTTGATAATTCTTCAGCCGAAGCAGCATTTTGCTGAGTAACTTGATTTAATTGTTGTATTGCCAAGTTTATTTGAGTTGCTCCAGAGTTTTGTTCTAAACTTGCTGCACTAATTTCTTGTACCAATCTTGATGTATTTTTAATACCTGGTACTACTTCTGATAACAATTTTCCTGATTGTTCTGCAATATTAACACTTGATTTAGAAAGAGTATCAATTTCAGAAGCTGCTATTTGGCTTTTTTCTGCAAGTTTTCTAACTTCGGCAGCAACAACAGCAAAACCTTTTCCTTGTTCGCCTGCTCGTGCAGCTTCAACGGCAGCATTAAGTGCCAATATATTAGTCTGAAAAGCTATATCTCCAATTATACTAATCTTATCTGCTATAGTTTTCATTGATTTTACTGTATCTATTACATGCTCGTTGCTTACAACAATATCATTTGTTGATTTTATTGCTATCTTTTCTGTTTGTTGAGCATTATCAGTATTTTGATGAATATTTGCAGCCATTTCCTCCATATTTGAAGAAACCTCTTCGGCTGATGATGCTTGCTCGTTTGAGCCTTGCGAAAGTTCTTGCGAAGCTGTTGCAATATTGTTAGATGCATCTCTAACATTTGTAATTATATCTTTTAAATTATCAATTGTTTGTTTAAGATTTGATAACAAAACTCCAATTTCGTCTTTATATTCAGAAGTAAGATTCCAAGTTAAATTTCCTTGTGCTATACTAAGTACAACATTATTTGCTTCTTTAATTGAGCTGTTTATACTCAATATTATCATAATTGCTATTACCAATGCAAAAGAAATACCTCCCACTATTAGCCAATTGGCATATTGTTTTGTTTCATTATAAATGGTATCAGATTTATCTTTTATTTCTTTTGATATTTTTAATTGGATAGCAACAAGTTGCGTCATTTTGGCACTTAATTTATCTATTTTTTGATACATTTCGTATTTTATAAATTTTTCTAATCCGACTGTATCTTCCCTTGTTAAAAGAATTTCTAAACTATCAATAGCATTATCAACAGGTTTCATTAATTCTTTTGTATCATCTACCAATCGTTTTTCATCTCCTTTTATTTTTGAATCTAAAAATTTATTCCAAACAGTTTTAATTTCAGAATTTGCTTCTATAACCATTTTTCTTGCTTCGTAGTATCTAATATTTCCATTTCGTGCTTTGTGTGCTACATCAACAATATTCACAGCATACAAATCGGTAATTCTTTTTAATTGGTGTAGAGGTACTACCCTATCAATATACATAGTTTTAACACCTTCGTTTACAGCTCCTAAATTTATTATTCCAATTATACCTATTGTTGCTATAATAGCCGAAGTTATAAAAGTAAGTATTATTAGTTTAGTTGATATTCTAATATTTCTCATAGCTTTTTCATTTTTACTTTATTAATATTATAAATAAATGGACAATTGATAGTTTTGCTTTCGCCAAAATTACAATAAGTTACAACTTTATAAAATGTCGATTTTATATGATAACATATTTAATATGTTGTAATTATGTAATTTAATTTGTCTATTGTTAAATGTAAGGAATTTTGTATAACAATCCATTAAACAATAGTTTCTTCCTGAGAATCAATAGTAAATATATCATCAGATGACATTAGTTTATTGATATCAAGAAGCATAATAAAACAATCATCATTTTTTTTATACAATCCATTTATAAATTTTGATTTATATTTTCCCCCAATACTTGGAGGTGCTTTTATTTTTTCAAAATTAATTTCAATAAGCTCAATTACCCTGTCTACAACCAAACCGATATCTGATTCAATATTTTCGATAAAAAGCTTAAGTACAAGTATGCAAGTTTGTTTTGTATCCTTGATGTCATCAAAACCAAATTTTTTTCTTGCATTCACAATTGGTAATACCTTACCCTCTAAATTCATTATACCCCTCATATAATCAGGCGATTCTGGTACTTTAGTAATTGGTTTCATTTCCAATATTTTAAGCACATTAGATATATTTAAACCAAAAACTTCTTTGCCAAGAGAAAAACTTAAATATGAGTTTTTTTTATTATTATTTGTCATAATATATATGTAGTAAATTAATATAACATTATTTTTAAATTGTTATAAAGTTTTCTTTTTTGTTATTATTTTATCCATTTTTATACTTGGTGAATAATAGTATTCTCCATTATATACTTTTTTTATAGCATTTTCTAATTCACTTTTACTTGTATTTTTAAGTAAAAACCCTTGTGCACCAGCAATAATCATTGATTTTAGGTGATCAAAATCGCCAAACATTGTCAGGGCTATAACTTTTATGTTGGGATAATACAATTCGAATACTCTTTCTGTTGCATTAATTCCGTTCATTTCGTCCATTTGGATGTCCATTAAAATAACATCTGGAAATATTGTTTTTAATTTATCAAGAAGCTCTTTACCATTCGATACTTCCGAAATAACTTTAATCCCATCAACTTTACTTAGAATTAATTTCAATGCACTTCTAAATTCCTTATGGTCATCTGCTATTATTATTTTTATATTATTCATTATATTATAATTTAGTAATCGTTAAAAAAATAACTTTCCGATTTGTTTTTTGTAAGATACTTATATTTAGGTATAAAGCAATTCGTAATTCGTAATTTATAATTCGTAATTTCCTTAGTAAGATTTATTTATAAGAATTTTATTATTTCTTGTATTTAGAATCCTATGTTTATATTAAAATTGTGTTTATATTTATCATGCAAAAATAGTGCATAAAATATTAATTATATAACTTATAAATTACCTATTTTTACTGTTTTTATAATAAAAAATCACTATTAATAACAGTAAAAAAGTGCATCTTATTGCAGTTTTTTATTGGTTTTATAAATTAAAACTCATGTGAATCAATAATTAACGAAAATATCTGTAGATTTATGGTGGTAATAGTAAATTATTTTTAATTATATTTTGTAAATTTACAAAAAAATTAATAATTATGCAGTATTAAAAAATAGGCTTATTTTAACAATTTGTTTAATAACTAAAATTTATATAATATGAAATTTCCTGATAATCTCAAGTATACAAAAGACCATGAATGGGTTAAAATAGAGAATAATATAGCTACAATTGGTATTACAGATTTTGCTCAATCGGAGTTAGGAGATATTGTTTTTGTCGAAATTGAAACGGAAGGAGAAGATATTGATAAAAATGAAATTTTTGGCACTATTGAAGCAGTTAAAACAGTATCAGATATGTACATGCCCGTAACTGGTAATATTAAAGAAGTAAATCCAAATTTAGAAGATACACCTGAAATTGTTAACAAAGACCCATATGGTGAGGGTTGGATGATAAAAATTGAAATGTCAAACGAGAGTGAAATCTCTGAATTATTATCAGTTGGTGAATATAAAGAATTGGTTAATATTTAGGACTCTTCGCCCCCTTTTATGTTGCTTACGCATTCTATTAATATTCTAATACTATGTAGTTTAACAAAAATAAATATCGAAAAACTTTTGTAAGACAACTTGGTATTGCATAAGTACAACTTTGTTAAAGTTAGATTTAAGAAGAATAACAAAATTATTAATAGTTTTAACATTAACAAACTGTTATCAATTATTAGTCAGAGTATTGTACCATTGTATCATTGAATAATTGTACCATTTAAAGTATAATTTTAATATTAATAAAATATGTTAGCAACATGAAATTAGCTTGAATATCTTAAATTTATTCTTAAATGAAAAAAACTAAACAAAATTATAAAACTGAAATAGCAAAAGAAATTTGCCGTATAATAAATTTAGAAAATAACAAAGATGCTGCTAATAAATTTTGGGAAATAATGAATAATATAAAACCAAAAGCATGTATTGTAAAAACTGTGTGGCATTCGGGCAATAATATTAATTTTCTTTTGGCTTTTGAAAAAGGTGGTAACAAAAAGCCTTTCGATTTATTTATTGAAAACATTGAAAATGTGAGCGAACGATATGGCTTTATTTGTGGTTTATGGACAGAAAAATTTCATTTTAATCACCAACAAGTAATAGAGAATAAAACACACTTTTTTATTGATATTAAATTTAAAAAATAAAATGAATAAAGAAAAAAAAGAATGTCGAAAGTGTGGTAAAGAATTTTATTGTGATAGACATCATATTTTACCAAAAGGAATTTTTGGAGATGGAGAAACAGATAATCTTTGTAAAAATTGTCACAATGAGTATCACAGATATTCGGGACATAAATATCTACGAAAAAATAATATAATCGGTTTATTAATTTTATTATTATCAGTCAATACATTTTCACAAACTACAACTGTAAAAATAGCTTTGTTAAAGTATAATGGAGGTGGAGATTGGTATGCTAATCCTACATCTTTACCAAATTTGATAGAGTTTTGTAATAGAAATCTTCAAACCAATATCGACAAAGATTATGCAACCGTTGAAGTAGGTAGTTATGAAATTTATAACTATCCTTTTGTTCACATGACTGGACACGGAAATGTGATATTTTCACCTAAAGAAGTAACTAATCTCAGGAATTATCTATTATCAGGTGGGTTTATTCATATTGATGACAACTATGGTATGGATAAATTTGTACGTAGAGAAATGAAAAAAGTTTTTCCTGAGCTAAAATTTATTGAACTACCATTTAATCATGCTATATATAGAAAAAGTTATATATTCGACAAAGGACTACCCAAGATACACGAACACGACAACAAGGCTCCACAAGGATTTGGTTTAATCTACAAAGGTAGATTAGTTTGCTTCTATACTTATGAATCTGATTTGGGTGATGGATGGGAAGATAAAGAAGTTCATAACGACTCGGAACAAACTCGACTTAAAGCTTTAAAAATGGGTGCTAATATTATTCAATATATTTTTACGAATTAGGAAACCTTTTTTTTGAAAATGAAAGTAAAAAAACATAAACTCTCAATA
>JAOZVK010000164.1:0-70 GCA_029938185.1 Bacteroidales bacterium
GTCTTCTTTTCTTGATATAGCTGTTTCTACCTTTGTATCTTAGATGTCTTCTTTTTCTTGATATCACTGT
>JAOZVK010000164.1:170-10490 GCA_029938185.1 Bacteroidales bacterium
TTCTACCTTTTGTATCTTAGATGTCTTTTTTTTCTTGATATCGCTGTTTCTACCTGTTGTATCTTAGATGTCATTTTTTTCTTGATATCACTGTTTCTACCTTTTGTATCTTAGATGTCTTTTTTTTCTTGATATCGCTGTTTCTACCTTTTGTATCTTAGATGTCATTTTTTTCTTGATAGCACTGTTTCTAAATAGCCTTACAAAAGTTTTCAAACATTCGTATTTTGTTATACCGCTAACTGTCAGGGTGTTAAAAAACACATAAACAACATTAATTAGGTCAAAGACCTTATATTTTTTATTTTAATTATTGTTTTATCCAAATTGGTTTTTTAGTAGATTTTGATATGTTTTTAATCTTGTTTTCTTTTGATAGACTCTGTAAAAGATTTGTTATTTTTTTCTTTTTTTGTTCTTTTGTTAGTTTCTTGTCTAAGCGAGCTAATAATAAATCATCAATATCATTACGTCCAACTCGTTTTTGTTGCTCTAAAATAGAGAGAATGACATTTTTATAATCTTTATCATCAATGGGGAATCCTTTTTGTTCTTTATCCATTAAAAAAACTGTTCCTAAATCAATATCTTTATTATTAAATAATTGATTCGTATATTCATTACTCTCATTATCTGCGTAAAGTGTTAGTTCTACATAATCATTCAAAATATACTCTGGTAAAGGTAAAAACTTATTTTTTTGAATAATAAACATTTGTCTAATTCCTTTACTTATAGTTTCAATCATTTTTATCTTTTCCATTGCTTCTACAAGAAAGTTGTTTCGGTATCTTGTTGGTGTAAAGTCTTCTAAAAAAATATAGTCTTCTATTGTTCAATAATAAAACGTTCCTGCATTTTTAAATTTTAATTCATAATTAGATTTTTCAGTAACAATAATTCTTTCTTTTTTAGAATAATCTTGATGTGCTATACAATTATTTAAAGCCTCACGGATTACCCAGTTGTCATATCTATAATTTTCAATTGGAGTCAATGTTTCATTAGTAGGCAAAATTTTAAATTTACTATTTTTATGTCTTAATCGTTCAAGTATATTGTTACTTTCTAATAAAAATGGTGGGTCAAAGTGTTCACTATCGTCTCTTATGCCTGTTGAATTAATGTAAATATATGTAATTCTTGCACTTGTTGATAAAAGACGTTTAGCTTCTGGTTTTCCTAACAGAAGCAGTGCTGTATTAGTAATTTTTCCTTCAAGTGTTATTTTTATCTTATTTAAGAATGTTTTATCACTCCAACTATCAATATCATTGTAAAAATATTTTCTTTCATTGCCTTCTTTATATTTTTTTCTGGCATACTCTATTGCTCTTTTATCTAAATCTTCAATAGTAGCATTTTCAACTATTCGTGCAGACCATTCTATTTCTTGCTGACTACGAATTCTGTCTTGTTTTTCCATACTTAGAGCGGCAAGACTTTCATGTTCTCTTCCATGAAGATAACCCTTAAAAGCAATAGGTATTCCTAAAGGAGCCGGTGGAATTTGGAACATGATAATTCTTTTATTGTCAATTATTAATTCGTGTATATCAACGAAAGAATGTCTATTAGTTGTTTCTTTACCTATTTGTTCTTTTAAACTATTTAACCTTTGTTTATCAGTTCTGTAATTCGTTCCTACGATATTGTGTGTTTTATCATCAATACCAAAAATTAACCATGCAAAATCCTTGTTTAATAAATTAGCTTCATTACTGAGAGCTGAGAAATATTTTCCTATTTTATCTGTGCTAAAATTATTTGTTACAGTTCCTTTAAATTCTAACCATTCAGTTTCAGAAGGTAAATTTATAAATTCATTTAGTTTTTTAGTTAACTCTTGTTGTGTAATCATTTTTTAGATTGTAAATTTTTTAATAATTCTAATTGACATTACGTTATCTGTTCATCTCTAATTCTATTAAATTATTATATAAGAATTTATGTAAAATACGACCTTTTTAAAAGCCTTGCTATTCAGCTATATGTGTAGAAACCATTAAATAGGTCGAAGACCTCTTACATTTTTTATTTCACAAAGCTATTAATTTTTTCATTACAAACTTGTTCTGTGAGTTCTTTTAGTTTTTCTACTCTCAGAGCAATATATTCTAACTCGTTCTTAGTAATTTTGTAATATTTTTTGTAGCGAGCATCAACATATGCTTTTCGCAATAAAGTAAAATGATGTTTTTCTTTTTGGGTTTGCAAAGGAAATATTTTCTTAAATTCTAAATTTAGAGTAGAAGCTATTTTACCAAGCTCTTCCAAATCATGGGTTTTGTGTTT
Organism: Bacteroidales bacterium; assembly: GCA_029938185.1. Lineage (GTDB taxonomy): Bacteria > Bacteroidota > Bacteroidia > Bacteroidales > JAOZVK01 > JAOZVK01. The sequence continues at coordinate 2,466 of JAOZVK010000164.1, forward strand.
ATAAGCTGTAAAAACCAAAGTTAGCGTATGGTAATAGCGTTCGGTAGACTGATGAAGCAAAAAAGCGGCTTCCTTATAAATTTTTTTTTCTAATGCTTGTTCAAATAAGAATTTAAAATTATTTGCACTTTCAAATAATTCCTTAAAATCTTCTTCCGCCAGTTTTTTTATTTCATCAAAACTAAGTTTTCTTTTTCTGGCAAGTTGTTTTCTTTTAGAATTATACAATAAAATTCCTTCGGATTTTATTTCTGTAAAAAAATAGTTTCCTTCAGAAAGCATTTTGTTTACAAAACCTATACCTTCGTATATCGGACTAATTGGTGTAAAAGTTTCTTGCTCGTTTAATGCTTTTGTAATGCTGTATGTAAAGCTTGAATTATCTGCTTTTTTGTTGCTACTCAATATAATCAGCAAATCGTAGTCGGAACGATATTCGTAAGTAATTCCATTTTCTTGGTATCTGTCTTGGTGTACATATTTATTTGTGGCATAACTACCAAACAAAATAATCATCTCCACTTCCTTATATTCAAGCAGAACCTTAATGATTTTTCTTAATTCGTACCTTTTTTCTTTTGATAAATGTGATAATGATGTTTTCACGGTTTTTATTTTAATTATTGTTTTCCATATTTACAAGTATTTGATAGCATGTATTTAAGTAATTAACAATGAATAATGGATAATTAACAATGAATAATGGATAATTAACAATTTTGTTTACGCCAGGATTACAGCAAGTTACAATTTTACAAAGTGTCGATTTTATACATTTGTACTGAAAGAGCATTTAATATATACAATACATGTAAATTTTGCGTTTCATTTTTCATTGTTTTCGTTATTGCTCTGAAAGAGCATTAACAATATAGCATGGGGCAACGCCCTATGGTTTAAATTAAGTATATGTGTATCAGAGTTCTGAAAGAGCAGAACATTTTTTATTTTCATTTTTGTATCGCTCTTTCAGAGCTAATGTTGGTCGTTGTTTCGTTTTCATAGGGCGATGCCCCATGTTATATTTTGTCGCTCTTTCAGAGCTTGTTATTGCGGATAGTCATTTTTAATAATTAGCAACTTAGAATTCAATAAAATCAAAAATATAATAAAATTTTAGTTACGATGTTGTAAAAAAAACGCAATACTATAGCACCTCAATATCTGATACATATATGAATAATTGAAAGTTTTTGTGCAACATTTAAGTACTTATATAAAGAAAATTTTTTTTATCTCAAAAACAAAAGTATATAATTAAAATCATTAATACAATATATAATTAATTTGTAAAAATAAATGAAATTTAATATTATTTGTAATAAATTATAAGTAAATTTAACATTTTTAAGTTTTTGACCTGTTTAATATTTTTGCAAATTAAGTTAAAAGAGTAATATACAAATGACTAACATTAATACAATTAAATATCCTTTTGTTGGGCTAAGGGCATACAATAGCGATGAGTCTGATATTTTTTTTGGTAGAGAAAAACAAATTTTAATACTTGAAAAGAAAATAGAGAAGTCCAAATTTTTAGTAGTACTTGGTGCAGCAGGTAGTGGAAAAACATCGTTGATAAATGCAGGTTTAGTATCAAAATTAAAAAAAAATGCAAGCAATGAAAATTCGTTAAAAGTTATTAAAATTAACTACGATAAAAATATTATTGATATACTTTCCGAAGAATTAGTTAATATATGTTATAAATCGACAGAGGAAGAAAAGATTAAAAACATATCAACAAATCTGGCAGTTACTTATCTAAAGCAACACACAAACCCAATTGTTGATATATTAAATGAATTTAACTTTCCTAAATCAAAAAAAGTATTAATTATTATTGATAATTTTGAAAAAATATTCTATTATTTAAACAAAGCTGAAGATAAAAATCAAATAAAAAGATTAGTAAATCAACTATTTATTGTATCGAAGCAAAATGAAATAGAAATTTATGTATGTATTATTATGCATTCAGGTTTTTTGAGCGAATGTGTAAAAATTGAGGATTTGCCCGAAATAATAAACAACGGTCAATATCTTATACCAAATATGAATTTAGATGAAATAAAACAAACAATTGTTAAACCTCTAAAAAATAGTGGAATAGATATTTCATATAAATTAGTAGATGAACTTATACTCAAACAAAAAAATAATAATGAGCAACTAACTGAATTTCAAAATACATTATTGCATATATGGAAAAAATGGTGCGAAGCTGATAAGACTGATAATAAAATTACTTTAGAATATTTTAATGAAGAAATAAAAACAAATATTGTAGAATATAAAGCCGAAAAAATATACAATAGTTTAGAAACAAATGAAGAAAAAAAAATATGTGAAATTATTTTTAAAAGCTTAACCCAAAAAATTGACAATAATAATGTAATATCAATAAATCGTAGTATTGATAAATTGACTCTCTTGTGTAATACCAAAAGAGATGTGCTTATACGGATTGTTAATAAATTTGCTACTAATGATATACCAATTTTAAAATATTCAAAAAAATATCAATTTAGCAAGGATAAGCATATAACATTAAACCACGACAATACCGCCTCCTTGTGGGGAAGGCTTAAACAATGGATAGATGATGAAAGTAAATTGGCTAAAATTTATCTGAATTTAATAAAAGATTCTGACTTATATCAAGATGGAAAAATAGATTTTTGGGAAGGAGAAAAGTTACAAAATGCACTGATATGGTATGATAATAATAAACCAATTGAAACGTGGGCACAAAAATATCATACCGATTATGAAAGTGCCATAACATTTTTGGAAAGAAGCCAAAAACAACATAATATTAAAATTAAACTAAAAGAAAATTTTCAAAAACATAAAAGAGTAAAATACTTTGCTGTTATAATAACTATAATTGCTGCAATTGCAGTATTGTCAATGACATATGCATTTTATCAAAAAAGTATTACAACAGAATTAGTTGAAAATGCTAATAAAAATGAACAGCTTGCAAAAAAACAGTTAATACTAGCTCACAATAGCAATGCAACTGCCGAAAAACGATTAGCTGATATTATTGAACTTCAAAAAAATAATTTTAAACTATTTGAAAAACTTCAAAAATTATTACCAAATAATAAGAATATTACTCACGAGTTTGCAAAAGCTTATAATGATTTTGCATGGTATCAAATATTAAATAAACAATATAGTGAAGCAATTATTTTAGCAAAAAAAGGCTTAGAAATTGACCCAAAACAAGAATCAATTAACACTAATTTAGCATTGGCATATCTTATGAATAATGAATTTGAAAAAGCTAAAGAAATATATTTAAAATTTAAAGGAAAACCATATTATAAAGGTGGTACATACAAAGATGTGTTTTTTGTTGATTTAATTGCTCTCGAAGCCGAAGGTTTTGCGCATCCTGATATAGAAAAAGCATTTAAAATATTAGAATAAGAGGTCTTCGACCTTTTTAATGTTGCTTACGCTTGATATATAATAAATTGTATTTAAGAAAGTAAGTTTTTAAGTATACTGAATTATCTTAAGAATTTCACTTATATAAAATTGTTATCAATTATCAATCATAATATTGAACCATTGTATCATTGAACCATTGTATCATTGAACCATTGAACCATTGAACCATTGAACCATTGAAAGTATAAGTCAATGTAAAAATGATACTTTTGTTTTTTATATTTACTGCATCTTTATAACTTTGTCTCAAAAAAATATTGTATTTTTATATTTTACTGTTTAGCAGGTATAATCAAAATTGTTCATAATTAATTACTTATATGTATTTAAAATTACAAAAAAAGAACTTATTACTAACAAATAGTATATTCTTTTTACTTTTTTTAATATTTTTAAACTCATGTGTAACAGTTACAACGGTTAATGATAAAAATATTTCAACACCTTATAACCCAAGCTCATCAATATTACACCCTCAGTATTTTGTACATTTAAAAGCTGAAAATAAAACTCACTTGTATCTTAAAATAAATTTGTTAGAACTATTTTTTTCAAAAATTACAAAAGAGCAAAAATTAAAAGCAAAACTCAAAATAAAATATTATATATATAAATCGTATAAAAATACTAATGTTGTTGATTCTGCTTCAAGAATTATTGAAATTGAAAAAAATCAACAAAAAATACTGACAACTTATATTGAAATTAAAGAAATTGAGCTTGATAGCTATTTGCTCGAAATACATACTCAAGATATGTATCGTAAAATAAGTGTAAAGTCATATATTTTTGTAGACAAAAAATCGAAAGGCTCACGTCAGAATTATTTAGTTATTTCATATAATGACCTAAAGCCATATTTTCAATCATTTTTTAGACCAGACAATAAACTACGGATTTTTAATAATCGTAGTAATTCAGAATTTATATTTGTAAAGTATTATAAATATGAGTTTCCTTTACCATTGCCCCCATTTTCAACAATTTATCCAATTCAAAATAAAATTATACCCGATTCTATATACAAAATTACTAATAATAATGGTATAGAATTTAGTCAAAAAGAAAAAGGTTTATACTATTTTCAAACAGATACTTCAAAAAAAGAAGGATTGCTTCTAACAAATTATGGTTACAATTATCCTGTGGTAGCAAATTCACAAGATCTTATTAAACCCTTGCAGTATTTATCAAGTACTAATGAATTTAAAGAGTTAAATAAAAGTAAAAACAAAAAACTTGCAATTGATGAATTTTGGTTCAATTGTACAGGAAACTATAAAAGGTCAAGAGAGCTAATAAGGGTATTTTATAATAGAGTAATATTTGCAAATGTATATTTTTCGTCCTATACTCAAGGTTGGCGAACCGATAGAGGTATGATATATACCATTTTCGGGCCTCCAAAAACTGTTTATAAAACAAGTACAAGCGAAAGATGGATTTATGGTGATAAAAAAAGTTTTAAAAGGATAGAGTTTTTATTTAGAAAAATCAATAGTCAAGTATCTGATAATGATTTTGTACTGCAACGAAATGCAGCATATAGAGCATATTGGATAAAAGCAATAGAATCGTGGAGGAGTGGAAGAATTTATGCATTTACAAACTAAAGGTCTTCGACACAAGGAGTTAAAAGTTATAAGTTTCGTTCCTTAAAAGGTTCGAAAAGTCTATTTTATTAATATTAAAAAACAAAAATGACAGCAAATTATATATACGGGATAAGACCTTTGATAGAAGCAATAAAATCGGGAAAAGAAATAGAAAAACTATTTGTACGAAAAGGAATTAAAGGAGAACTTGTACAAGAATTACTATCAATTTCGCGAAAGCTTAATATACCAATAAATTATGTTCCAGTAGAAAAGCTAAATAGAATTACACGAAAAAACCACCAAGGAGTAGTTGCCTATATTTCTTTAGTATCGTACAGTAATATAGAAGAAATAGTTCCTATGTTATACGAAGAAGGTAAAAATCCATTGATTTTAGTACTTGATCAAATAACTGATATCAGAAATATTGGAGCAATTGCCCGAAGTGCAGAATGTGGCGGAGTAAATGCAATTGTTATACCTTTTAAGGGAGGTGCAATAATAAATTCTGATGCAATAAAATCCTCAGCAGGTGCATTGTACAAAATACCTGTTTGTAGAGAAAAAAACTTAGTTAAAACTATTGAGTTTCTAAAAAATAGTGGCTTACAAATTGTTGTTGCTAGTGAACAAAATGACTCGCCATATTATAATATTGATTTTAATCAACCTACTACAATTGTTATGGGCTCAGAAGATAAAGGTGTTTCAATTGAAATTCAAAAAATATCATCTGTTTTTGCAAAAATTCCAATAATAGGCGAAATTGAATCTCTAAATGTTGCAAATGCTTGTTCTGTTTTAATTTATGAGGCAGTACGTCAGCGACTTAGTGAATAGTAAAACAAAACGGGCTACACGTTTAGTATTGGACATTATTTTATTTTTTGACTGGATTAACAGGATATTTTAAACATGTAAATCTTGTCTAAATAATACTAAAGAAACTTATGACTTGTTTCAGTAGTTGTGTGTCTGACTTACGTGGGTAGCCAATTTTCGATTAAAGTATGCAAACACTATCAAGCCACAACATAAATTTGTAAAAACTGATAATTATGGAATTTGAATGGGACGAAAATAAAAATAAATTGAATCTTAAAAAACATGGAGTAGATTTTAATCAAGCAAAAGAAGTGTTCAACGACAAGGATAAAATTGAAATTACCGACAATCGAAAAGACTACGGAGAAGAACGAACAAAAATAATCGGTAAAGCAATGGATTTACTTTTGTCCGTTATTTATACTATGCGAGATGTAACAGTTCGTTTAATATCGGCACGAGCAGCAAGCCGAAAAGAAAGAAAAGATTATAACAATAATAAAACAACACAAAATGGAAACTAACAAAAAATACTGGAAAGATGTTTTAGAAATGATAAAACAAAATGTTGAAATAAAAAATATTTTGATAGATTTTAACAACGAAAAACTTGAATTTAAAGATGTTGCATTATTAAACAGAAATGGAATAAGAGTTCCAGAAGAGTTTATTTACTACAACGATGATAAAATTGATTTTAGCGATGACCCTGATATTACAGAAAAAGATTTTGAAAATGGAAAATTAATTTGGAATGTTAAAACATCTTTACCGCTTGACAAAGAACTTAAAGATTGGATAACAAAAGAAAAAATTGACATAAATAAATTAATAGTAAAACTTATGAGAAACTTTTATGAAACAGTAAAAGATTTTCCGAAAAAAGCAGCATTGTAAGGTCTTCGACCTTTTTAATGTGGCTTACGCATTTTATTAATACTCTAATAATACGCAACTTAATAAAATACAAGTAGCGAAAAATTTTTATTTTAAAACATAGGGCATTGCCCCATGCTATATTGTTAATGCTCTTTCAGTACAAATATTTTGGTGCTACGCACCTTTTAAATTGGGTGTAAAAGCGGATAGTCATTTATTAAATATCAAGAAATAATGGAAGAAACGAAAAAAGTTGAAGAAAAAGAAGTAAATAAGATAGAAGCAAAACAAGCATTTAGTAAACGTATTACTAAATATTTAGGTAACTTATCTGATAAGATTACTAATGTAATGTTTACACCAGCAGTAGTAACTGTTATAATAACGGCAATACTTGGGCCGATTGCTATAAACTGGGTTAATAGTGATATGGAAAACAAACAATTACAAAAGCAAGTTATCACAGAGATTTTGAAATATACGAATGGTGCTGATTTTTCTAAAACAGAATCCATCGAAAAAATTGGAATAATTGCAACAATGGTAGATGAAAACCGCAATGTTTTTGGACTTTCTTTTAGCACAACCGATAGTGCTTTTAAAGACCTCTACAAAGTAAGAAGCGAGTATGGAATATCGAATTTAACCAAGGAGCTTGATGAAAATAAAAAAAATATAAATTCATTAAAGAGCAAATTATCAACAGATTCAGCCTCAATAAAAGACTTAGATTTGAAAAAAATAGAACTTGAATCGGAACTTGAAAAAGTAAAACAAGATAGAAAATTAAGCCGAGAGGATAGAAAAAAACGAGAAGATAAACTTAAAAATGAAATTGAAAAGAAAGAGTTGAGCATATCAGGTCTAAAGCAGGCTCAATCAAATTATGAAAAACAAATAGAGTTTTGGAATAATCAAAAGAAGGCTCTTGATAAAAATCTTGAAAGTGCAACAAAAAATCTTGAAAATGCACTTGAAGAAAATAAAAAAAATCAGGAAGATTTAAAAAAATATAAAGATTTGGTTACTAAAAAAGAAAATGATGCAGTAAAACTATCTGATGCATTAAAAACATTAACTGAAAAACATGATAAATCCTTAAATGATATTGAAAGTTTTAAGCAACAATTAAAAAGGCTAACAGATGAAAACAAAAAATTAAAAAAAGAAAAAAATGCAGCTAATAATAATAATAAATAAAATTGTGGGCTACACGTATAGTATTGGACATTATTTTATTTTTTGACAGGATTTACAG